>CAZIMU010000205.1:0-3413 GCA_964540355.1 uncultured Fibrobacteraceae bacterium
TTGTTCAACAGTAAAGAAAATTCGGAAAAACCTTCTCCAAGCGGGGCAAAAAACTCTGATGAGTAATGAACTTATATCAATTAAGGCATGGGCAGAAAAACATTCCTTTGACCAAGGTGACACCTTTGACTATTTAAAAGGAAAAACCTTAGATGGCGTATTGGTTAAATCCACAAACACAAAGGTTTCCGAAGCAGCTTTGGATTCTTTCAAGGGCGATGTTCTAAATGCCCAAAAAAGAAAACCCGCTAATAAAGGTGTTAAGAAAACCAAAGCCAAAGAGTCGGAAAGTTCGGGTGGAAAAAGTACCTTAACAACACTAAAAAAAATAGACAAACCAGCAAAGCCTGCATCGCAGGCAAAGGCTGCGCCACCAAAAGAACCACCACCTGCGCCGCCACCAGTGGTAGAGCCAGAACAGCAGGCTGCAAGCGTGGCTGCTGTGCCTTCCCAGCCGCCTGCACAAAAAGCGGAACGCCCAAAGCCGCCGCCAGAAAAAAAACAGGCAGAAAAGCATACTGCCGTAAAAACCGAAATCCCTAAAACAGAAACGTCCCAAGAACAAGAACAGGAACAAGAGCAAATTGAACATACCGAGCAGCAGTCTGTTGCAAGCGAACCTAAAAAAACAGTTGCATTCACAGCCGATGTTTCAAAGGTTGTGGATCCCGCAATTTTGGCGCGTATTCAAAAGAGCAAACAAGAAAAAGCCTCCCGCAACAACCAGCGCGGAGATAAAAACAAAGGCAACAGAAACCAGCAAAACAACAATAACAGAAACAACGGCCCAAAACAAACCTCTGCAACTGGCTACAGCGGAAATTTGCGTATGCAGCCAAGGCAAACAGAAAACAAAGCACAAGCAGGACTACAAACTCGTCGCCCTGGTTTTGGCACAACTCTGCAAGATGTTTTATCTGCAAACGCACCCGCTCATAAAGACTTTTTAGACAACAGAACTCGTGGCGGCAAAGGAGGCGGGCACGGAGATTCCCGCAAGCGTGGAAAAAAAGGAAAGGACTCTCTGAGAGAAAAGGAAATTCAAAAAGAAAATATTGAAAAGGCTCAAAAAAGAGTTTCTGATGTTATGGTTTCTCTCTCCAAAACTCCTGCTAAAAAAGTATATAACAAAGACAAAATTCAAGCCGAGGGATCCGAAGCCACAAAGATTATACACGTTTCCGCTTCTATTTCAGTTGGCGAACTTGCAAGCCTTATGGAACAGCCCTCCGCAAGCGTTATTGGCAAGTGCATGGAAATGAACGAAATGCTAACCATAAACAAACGCTTGGATTTTGATATGGTGCAAATAATAGCATCCGAATTTGGTTTTGAAGCCAAACTTCAAGAGGAATATCAAGAAGAAACCCTCGGAATTCAGGCAGATGCAGAAGAGCATTTGAGACCAAGGCATCCTGTGGTTACTGTTATGGGTCACGTTGACCACGGAAAAACTTCGCTTTTGGATTATATTCGCAAAACCAATGTGGTGCGCGGAGAATCTGGCGGCATAACTCAGCATATAGGTGCTTATGAGGTAGAAACCCCAAACGGAAAAATCACATTCTTAGATACCCCAGGTCACGAAGCCTTTAACGCAATGCGTACTCGCGGTTCGCAAGTTACCGATGTTATAGTTTTGGTGGTTGCCGCAGATTCAATGGTTATGCCGCAAACGGTGGAATCGATTGAACTTGCAAAAATGGCAAATGTTCCAATTGTTGTTGCCGTAACAAAAATAGATTTGCCCACCGCAAACCCCGATAAAATAATGTCTCAGCTCTCCGAAAGAGGTGTGCAAGTTGATGAATGGGGCGGCAATGTAAGTTGTGTGAAAATATCTGTTAAAACCGGAGAAGGCATAGAAAAATTGCTTGAAACTCTCGCTTTGGAATCTGATGTTTTGGAATTAAGAGCAAATCCACACGCAAGCGCAAGAGGTGCTGTTGTAGAAAGCCGCTTAGATGCGGGCAAGGGAACTATAGCCACCATTTTGGTTCAAAACGGAACCTTGCGTGTTCGCGATTGCTTTGTGTGTGGAAACTATAGCGGAAGAGTTCGCGCTCTGTTCAATGAACACGGCGATAGCTTAAAAGAAGCAGGCCCAAGCACACCTTGTCAGGTTTTGGGATTCAACGGAACTCCGCAGGCAGGTGATGATTTGGTTGTTGTGGAAAGCGATCAGGCTGCTTCTGAAATTGCGGCTAAACGTCAGCACACAGCTCACGAAAGAGCCTTGCGCTTCAAAACTCACATGTCTCTTGAACAGGTTTACGACGAAGCAAAGTCCGGCAAAATATCTGAACTCAACCTTGTGATAAAAACCGATGTTGCAGGTTCTTGCGAAGCACTCGCAGAATCTTTGACCAACCTCTCAAACAACGAAGTGAAAATCAAAATTGTTCGCAAAGGTGTTGGCGCAATTAACGATGATGATGTGCGTTTGGCTTCTATTTCCAATGCAATTATAGTTGCTTTCCATTTAATGCCTTCTCATTCCATAAGAGAACTTGCGGAGCAAGAGGGCGTTGAAATTAAAACTTACCGCGTTATATACGATGTTATAGAAGAAATAAAGGGCGCAATAGAAGGCTTGCTAAAACCAGTGAACAAAGAAGAGGTCACTGGCGAAGCCGAAATTCGTCAGGTGTTCAAAATACCAAAAGTTGGCTTGATTGCTGGTTGTATGGTTAAGAGCGGTGAAGTTGACAGAGAGTCTCAAGTTCGCGTTTATAGAGATGGCGTTGAGCTTGGCTTAACAAAAGTCCAGTCGCTAAAGCGCGTGAAAGACGATGTTTCCTCTGTTAAAACCGGCCTTGAATGTGGTATTGGTCTCAGAGGCTACGATAATATAGAAGAAGGCGATGTCTTGATATTCTTTAAACAAGTATCCGTTGCTCGTACTTTGGCAGACGTGGCTAGGGAAAACAGATGAGCATAAGAACCGAAAGACTAGGCGCAGAAATGCAAAAAGAGATTTCAACCCTTTTGCACAACGGTCTAAAGAATCCAAATGTAGGTTTAGCCTCCATTTCCCGTGTTGATGTTAGCACAGACCTTTCTTATGCAACGGTGAGGGTTTCTGTTTTGGGTTCAAAGCAAGAACAGATGAAAAGCCTAAACGCTCTGCAACAATCTGCGGGCTTTATACGCTCTCATTTGGCAAAACATATAAAGCTACGCAAATTCCCTGAACTCCATTTTGTTTTTGACGAAAACCTGCAACACGCCGCAAGGATAGACGAGATTTTGCATAATCTAAAAGAGAAGGGCGAGTTGTAATTTACCCTCTTTTTATCCTACATATAAGATAAAAATTTGCTATATTATCCTGTATGGAAGATAAAATAGACATCAGTCTCTTGCAGAGAATTTTGGTGGAAAACCAAGAAGCGGTTCAGAAAATAGAACTT
>CAZIMU010000206.1:0-3412 GCA_964540355.1 uncultured Fibrobacteraceae bacterium
GAAACTAAAAATATAGTAGCAGACTGGATGGAGCACAATAAGCCTTATGCAAAATATGGTGCGGTAATTGGCTTTGATGGCATAAAAAAGATTATGGTTAATGCCATACTCAAACTGTGTGGCCGAAAAAATATGACTTTTTCTTCAAATAAGGAACAAGCTATTGAATTTCTGATGAAACAGTAAATAAAGTTGCAAGTGCCTCTTTTGTTTCCAAAACATCGTGCACGCGCAAAACCTTAACGCCTTTTTGAGCGGCCATTATGCCGCATACTATGCTTGGGATTAAACGGTTGCTATTTTCCAAACCTTCTATTTTTGGAATGAAACTTTTTCTTGAAACACCTAGCAGCACAGGGTATTCTGTTTGGCAAAGAGCGTTTATGTTTGAGATTAGCGCAAGATTTTCTTTTTGCGTTTTGCCAAAACCAATGCCTGGGTCTATGTATATATTTTTTATTCCTTTTTCCTTTAGCAAATCCGCACGTTTTAGGAGATAATTTTTCACATCTTTAAGTGAAGATGTGCCGCCTGCGTATTTAAGTGTGTGTTGCAGAACGGCATCTGCTTTTGTGTCTGTTATGGTTTTGAGCATTTCGGGGTCGTGTTCCATAGCAGAAATATCGTTTATCATATTTGCCCCTGCTTTTACCGCCTGCAATGCAACATTTGCTTTTGTTGTGTCTATAGATATTTGAAAATTTTTTCTGCTCTGTTTTTTGGCAAGCATTTCTATAACAGGAATCACCCTCGCAAGTTCTTCTTCTTCTGAGATAGGTTCATAGCCTGGTCTTGTACTTTCTCCGCCTATGTCTAAAATATTTGCGCCATCGTTCAAAAGTTTCAATGCGTGTTCAAAAGCCAGCTCTCTCGTATTGTGCTTGCCCCCATCAAAAAAACTATCTGGAGTGCAGTTTATTATGCCCATTATTTGCGGGAATATCATCCCGGTATTGTCTCTGCGAGAACAACATTGTGCTTCTTGAGGTTATCAAGAGCTGCATCAATTTCTTCCACTTTGAAAAACATTATAGCGTCTTCACCTTTTTTGGGGATAAAGGAATAAAAATACTCAATGTTAATGTTTTCTTTTTCAAACACGGTGAGAAGATTTGCAAGGCCGCCGGGGTGGTCTTCTACAACAACACCGATTAGGTCTGTTAAATTCACAGTAAAACCAGCTTTTTTCAATACATTTACAGCACTGTCGTTATCTCGTGTAATCATTCTCAAAATGCCAAAATCCAATGTATCGCCAACCGATACCGCACACACATCTATACCCGCTTCACCAAGTACCTTGATTGGCTTATGAGCCTGACCTGGTTCGTTTTCAATTAAAACAGAAATTTGCTTTATCATATTAAATTCTCCTCTTATCAATTACTCTAACAGCTTTGCCTTGGCTACGTTCTATTGTCCCTCGGCTCACAAAATGAATTTTCACGCTCACGCTTATTGCGCTAGACACATTTTTTTCAAGCAGGTTTTTAAGATTTTGAATATTCTTCACTTCATCGCTGAATAATTCATCCTTTATTTCCACTTGAATTTCTATCTTATCAAGGTTATTCACACGATCTACGATAATCAAGTAATGCGGCTCTATGTCTTTTACCGCGAAAAGTGCGCTTTCAATTTGCGATGGGAACACATTTACACCGCCGATGATAAGCATATCATCACTGCGTCCTATGATTCTTGTCATGCGAATATGGGTGCGCCCGCATTTGCACGGCTCTTCAATCAAGGAGCAAAGGTCTCGTGTGCGATAACGGATTAAAGGCATTCCTGTTTTGCTTATTGTTGTGAATACAAGTTCGCCCTGTTCGCCGTTTTTCAAGGGTTCAAGTGTTTCTGGGTTGATAATTTCCGGCAAAAAGTGGTCTTCCCATATATGCGCACCGCATTGGTGCTCACATTCTATTGAAACGCCCGGCCCTATTATCTCGCTCAACCCATAAATATTGTAGGCTTTAATCTCAAGCCTATTTTGAATTTGCTCACGCATTTCCTCAGTCCAAGGTTCGGCACCGAAAAAGCCTTGTTTTAAATTAAAATCAGAGATTTTATAGCCTTCTTTTTCCATTTCATCTGCCAAATAAAGAGCATACGATGGCGTACAGCACAAGGTAGATACTTTGAAATCTTTGAACATCTGTAATTGTCTTTTTGTGTTTCCGCTAGAGGCTGGTATGGTAAGCGCACCGAGGAGTTCGCTGCCATAATGCGCTCCAAGCCCGCCTGTAAATAATCCATAGCCATAAGCAACGTTGATTATGCTGCTATGCGAGCAACCACCTGCCGTAAACGAGCGAGCCATCACAGCAGACCATATATCTATATCGTTTTGGGTGTAGCCTGCCACGGTGAGTTTGCCAGTTGTGCCGCTTGAAGCGTGGACACGGACTATATCGTTCATAGAGGCACTGAACATACCATAAGGATAATTATCGCGCAGGTCTTGTTTTGTGGTAAAAGGAAGTTTTTTCAAGTCGCTCAGGCTCTTTATATCCGCTGGCTTAATGCCGGATTCGTCCAGCTTTTTGCGGTAAAAATCGCATTTTTCATAAACATATCCCAAAAGCGTTTGCAGTCTTTCGAGTTGCAATCTTTCAAGAATTTCACGTGGCATTGTTTCAAATTCTTTTTCGTAATAGTTCGTCATGGGTTTTCTCCTTAGGGGGAAAATATAGTAAATCCCCCCTCAAATGCCCTAAGATTAACCTCCAACGTAGCCTCACCCACACTTCTCTTTATCGCCTCCACAAAAACCCCCTTCTCAAAACGGAGCACCGCCGCACAAAAACCGAGCATAGCGATATTAACCGTGCGAATATTATTCAATTTGGTAGCAATGCTAATCGCATCTATCTTGCGAACCGTAGCCTTATACTCCGCCAACTGCTCGTAAATATCACTAGGATATTCAGCCATGCCCAACGCACACGGCATTGGATATATATTCTGCTTATTGACAACGATAATCCCGCCGTCTTTAACATACCCAGCGGAACGCAAGGCTTCAAGTTCCTCAAAAGCCAGCACAACATCGGCTTGCTTTTTATCAAACAAGGGGCTATAAACTTTGTCTGCAATTCTAACATAAGTCACAACGCTGCCACCGCGTTGAGCCATTCCATGCACTTCAGATACTTTGCAATCTTTGCCTATCAACTGTGCATAGTTGCCAAAAATTTTGCTTGCAAGGAGCGTACCTTGCCCGCCAACGCCCGCGATTAATATGTTGAAGTTCATTTGCCGCCCTCCTTTTTATTCATAAGTAAGAATTCTTTTGGAATTATTGATTGAACTTTGCCGTTCTCAAAGTCTTTGGTGTTTCTCGTTATTATCAGTTCACATTCATTTACTAGTGCGGATTGTTCTATAACTGCATCTTCGTAATCTTTGA
>CAZIMU010000207.1:0-3406 GCA_964540355.1 uncultured Fibrobacteraceae bacterium
CAAGTGAAAATTCCATAACTATTTCGCGTGGCAAATCATCTTTTGAAACGCTCAAGTACCAACCAGGCAAAAATTCTGCCAAAATTTCCTGAGGTTCCTGCTCCAAGCGGCTTTCCAAATAAAAATGCCGCCTATTGAACAAAATCCCATTTCTGTACTCAACTATCACGGCAGTCGCCTGTTCTTTTGCCCTGCAAACAGCGATAACATCAAGGCTCAGTCCTGCATTATTTGCATGGTCTGCTTTTTGCTTTGCAAAGGCACTCTCCACAGCAAAAACTTGGTCTCTATATTTGCTGGCATCTTCAAAACGCATTTCAGCAGATGCTATTTGCATTTTCCTTTGCAGCCTCGCTAAAATTTCTGTGTTTTTTCCTTCCAAAAGCATCCTGGCGGCATATACGCCTTCCATATATTCATCTTCGGTGATATTGCCTATACATGGAGCCTTGCATCTGCCCACGTGAAAGTTAAGGCAGGGGCGAACCTCTTTTTTCAAAGGAAAGATCAAATGACATTCCCTTAAATAAAAAAGGCGCGGAACCAAATCTAAAATAGCCCTTATGTAATTGGAATTGGTAAAGGGACCAAAATAGAGATTTTCGTCCTCTTTTGTTCTGCGGACTAGCCTAAGGCGTGGGAATTTCTCTTGCATTTCAAGCATTAAATATGGAAAATGCTTGCTGTCTTTTTGGCGAACATTGTAATATGGCTGGTGCTGCGCTATTAAATTTGCCTCTAAAATAAGGGCTTCGGTTTCGGTTTCGGTTATTATCCATTCTATATCCTCAATATGCGGGAGTATTAGCGTTGCTGCCCTGTGACCTTCTTTTTCCCTCCCGTCAAAATAACCGCGAACCCTTTTGTTTAAAAGTTTAGCCTTGCCTATATAAATAAATTCACCTTTAAAATTTTTCATCAAATAAACACCTGGCTTGGCAGGCAGGCTCATAAGGCGTGAAACTAAATCGTTTTGCATACTTTTTAATATAGTAAGCAATGATTAACTCAATGTTTGGGTATGGGGTGGGTATGGGGTTTAGAAAGCCGTTTTTTATGAAACGCCTATACCCCAACCACCATACCCTATACCCTAGTACTTCAGTATGAATTAATTTTACTATATTATATCCATTATGACCATTGAAATTCGCAAGTGGACAAAAGATGCTAACAAAAGTTTGATGGTTTTTTTATCAATGGTTGTTATCTTAGTGAGCATCTTGTCATTTGCGATATTTATGGTTTCAAATTTCAAAATATTTTTGGCAGAGCAAGTAAAAACAAGTGCTTATGCCGAAAATCTCAGTCTTTTAAGCGATGTGTCGCTTAATTTAAAAAAAATAGAACAATCATTAATGGAATCAAAACTAACATTGTCTAATTTGATGGAATTAGAATACAAAGATGAATTTTTAAAGAAATATATCAATGGCAAAGTGAATTTGGATTCCGATATTTTGAAAATTTATATCAGTTCCAATAAAGATAGCACCCAAAGCCCGTGGTTCATAAATGCCAAAAAAGCCAATGGGAAAGTTTCATTCTCCCTGCCATATTTAGACTCTCCTAGCAATAAGGTATTGATGGATTTCTCCATAAACATCTACAACAACAAGGGGCAAGATATCGGTGCCCTGTCTCATTCTTTTTATTTAGAGAAATTAACAAGAGTGCTTTTGCAGCACAAAAGAGTGCCAGAGCAAGAAATATATCTGCTTGATTATTCCGAGAATCTCATAACCTCAACAGATGAAATTTGTGTAAAAAATATGCAGTTTTTTAAGTTTGACGATATTGGACTTAATGATTACAAGAATAAAATCTTTTCTTATTCAAATTTATTTATTGCAGATAATAATTATTACATATTCTTTACACCCGTTTTTGATCGGAACTTTGTTTTAATTTCAAAAATGCCAATTAAATCCATTTATTCAACAAAAAATTTCTTCTTCAACAAAATGTTTGTCATACCCACTTTTCTTTTTATAACTATGATAATATCCGTTTCAATTTTTGTGATTATGCTTATGAGCGTGGAGCAGAGAAAAAAGGAAAGTATAGAGAAAGAGAGTTTAACAGACCCCTTAACCAATATATTCAACCGAAGGTATTATGAAAAAATAATAGAACCAGAATTTACGAGAATGGGAAAAGAAGAGAAATCCATTTCGTTGATTATGCTAGATATTGATTTCTTTAAAAAATGCAACGATACTTATGGGCATAGCCAAGGCGATGAAGTGTTGAAATGCGTTGCGGATATTTTTGTGAAACACGCAAGGCGCGAACACGATTTTGTATTTAGGTTGGGCGGCGAAGAATTCGGAGTATTGCTCATTGGAACAGGAGAAGAAGGTGCCATTGAAATTGCAGAAAGAATTAGAATAGAAGTGCAAGAAACAAAAATTCCACTTAAAGATTCAGATGAGCATATTTCCATTACAATTAGTGCTGGCATTGCAAGCCTTGTTCCGCATTTAGAGCAAAATCCTCAAATTCTTTACGACATAGCAGACGAAATGCTTTATAGAGCAAAGAGAACAGGAAGAAACAAGGTCTGCTGTTAAATATCGCATACAAAGGGATATGGGACAACTTAATTTTAACACGAAATTCTAGGGATATGGGAAATGATTTTATCAAATTTCATGTCCCTTATCCCATGTCCCAAAGATAGTTGCGTTTGTTAGAGCTTCCCGCCTTCAACCACAAAATCATCGGGGTTTGCTTCTGGACCCATAAATGCTCTGAGCGTTGCTTCAAAATTTTTATGGAAGAATTTATCCTCTGATAGTTTTTCAATTGTTTTGTTTATAAAATTAAGCAGCGCGGTGTTGCCTTTTTTAACTGCTGGAGCAATGCCTTCAATCGGGCCTATGGAGCTAATGCCAACTTCAAGACTAAAATCTTCTTGCGCCCGTGCAAATACAACTGTATTATCTTCTGCCACCGCCGCGCCTCTGCTATCTTTCAATGCCTGAAAAATTTCGCCCACCTGCTCAAGAGCCACAACCTCTACATCGGGATGGTTTTTTAAAAAGTATTCTTCTGAGGTAGAGCCTTTGGAAACTATCAACTTTTTGCCAGCCAATTCGCTAACATCTCTGATAGGAGCGGTTTTTGGGGAAACCACGCTAATTGATACCTTCATATACGGGAGTGCGAAATCGAGTATTTCGGCTCTTTCGGGCGTATGTGTGAAATTCGCGAGTACCACATCTGCTTTCCCGTTTTTCAGAACTTCAAAGCGACTCACAGGGTCAACAATTATGAATTCTATCTTTGAGGAATCTCCCAAAAGCTCGTAAGCAAGCCTTTTTGCAAAGTTAATCTCAAAACCCCGATTTATGCCTTTATCGTCAACATAGCCAAAAGGCGGGTCATCGCCAGAAACAGCAAC
>CAZIMU010000208.1:0-3406 GCA_964540355.1 uncultured Fibrobacteraceae bacterium
CCAAACGAAAGCCATTGAAATACAAAGCTAAATAAAGCGTTCAACTCTCCCCTCCTCATTTAAAAAACGTCAGACAATATTGGCAACCCGACCCGCCAGTCCCCAACGCTTGCACAGGAAACCTGCACAAGGTGTTAACATATTGGGCTAAAGGCAGGCTGGGTTGCATCCCTACCAGCTTGGCAAGGACACCAAGCAGCTTTGGCTAGGCAAGGCAATGGAGTAATAAGGAAACCATTGAGTGCCGCAGCGAAAGGCTGGCTTGGTCTTTTTTTTACCTCAAAAAACCGAATTGTGGCGTTAAAGAACCGCAATCACCAGCAGCAACCTTGCCTGTAACATTGGCAGTATCGATCTTAACTTCGGTCACTTTCAGGGAATCTAGCTCGAATTTACTTGTCCATGGTTTATCCTTAACGCAATTATTTAGAGGAACTTTATTAGTTGCTTTCCAGCCTGCTACTGAGCTATCATTTTGACCACTTACCCCACTTTCAGATGTATATTTAAAATTCACTGTTTCGCTTTCCTCGCCATTTTTGCCTTTGGTAAGGTCTCCAGGAGGAGTATAACCAATGGCATTAAATTTTCCAAGCCTAGAAGTTTCCGTAACATAGGCCTGTTGCAATTTGCTCCAAGTGCCAACTGCTGGGCCTACTTCGCTGGCTTTGGCTTTTGCAGACATACCGAACAGCTTTGGAATGGCTATTGCGGCGAGAATACCGATGATCACAATTACAACCATCAGCTCGATAAGGGTGAACCCTTTTTTGAGTTTTTGAACAGACATAAAGTCCTCCATTTTGAACGAGCCTACTCTTTTCCACGGTTTTCGGCATACCCGCATTGCGTTTTAAGGTTCCTTATCTTGCAACGTTTTTACGCTTTTTTGCAAGCTGATTTTTTTGCAGAAAACGACACAATTTTGACAAAAAGGGGGGTAAAATGACAAAAATATGACAAAAGTGGCCTAAAAATGGTCACGGGGGCGAAAAATAATGTATATTAGTAACGTTGCGTTTTAAGGAAGGTTAAAACGCAATGGTTTTTCTAAATTATTTCCGTAAATGATAAAAGTTGCTATTCCAAATAAAGGCGTGCTTTCGGAGCCTGCGCTGGATTTGCTAAAGGCTTGTGGATACAAGGTTAGCAAGGTTATTAAAACGCTCAGTTCAGTAGATGCCGCAAATGGCATTGAGTTTTATTTTTTGAGACCTGGCGATATTCCCATGTATGTTGGCAAAGGCATAATAGATGCAGGCATAACAGGCGTGGATTTTTGCGTAGAAGCTGGAAGCCCCGCGATAAAAATACTCGACTTGCCTTTTGGCGGTAGCAAACACTGCGCTGCCGTTCCAGAGAAGAGCAACCATCAAAAATTGAGTGATATTGAAAATTTACGGATAGCAACCAGTTTTCCAAATATTGTCCGCAATTATTTCAAAAAACCTGAAATGGAACTCGTTGAGCTAGAAGGCGCGGTTGAAATTTCTGTAGGATTAGATGTTGCAGATGTAGTTGTTGATGTTGTGGATACAGGAACAACCCTAAAACAAGCTGGGCTTCGCATTTTAGGAGAACCTCTGTTTTTGAGCAATGCAGCACTATTCGCTCACCCAAACCACCAGGAGTACCCTGAGGTTCGCACACTTGCCCGCCGCATCGAGGGCAAATTGGTGGCTATGAGTTATAAAATGGTTGAATACGATGTTCCATCAGAACTGTTGGAAAAAGCCTGTTCCATAACGCCCGGCATTGAATCGCCAACTGTAGCACCTTTGCAAAATAAAAATTGGTATTCAGTAAAGGCAATGGTGAAAAGCGAAGAATCAAATTCAATAATGGATAAACTTCAAGACATTGGCTGCAAAGGTGTTTTGCTATTCAACATTGAAAGCGCAAGAGTTTAACGCTTGCATTGATAATACAAACCGCCCGCGTGAGACATCATCTCAAAACTATCGCTAAGCCCCCTGAGAGTTTCTACCGCACCGATAATCAAAAATCCGTTTGGTGAAAGAATCCTTGCAAGCCTGCTGTACAAACCCTTTTTGAACTCATCGCTAAAATAAATAGCCACATAACGCATAAACACCAAATCAAAATTAGCCTCTAACATAATGGGATTATCTTGCAAATTAAATTTTTTGAACTTAACCATATTTTTAATTTCTTGGTTAATGGAATAATTGTTCGCAGATTCTTTCATAAAATATCTGTTCAGTTGCTCTTGAGTAATTCCTCTGCTTATGGCAATGGAATCATAAATGCCAGCCTTAGCTTTTTCAATGCAAGAATCAGAAATATCCGTTGCGGTTATTTGCACCATTTCTTTTTTGATTATGTTTTGCCCCATGCAAAAATCACGCACGGTAATGGCTATGCTATATGGTTCTTGGCCTGTGCTGCTTGCCGCACTCCAAATTTTAATACTATCTCTTTTGCCCTCACTAACCGACTGAACAAAACTCGGCAAAATTTTCTCTTTCAAAATGGCATAAGGATGAGCATCTCTGAACCACAGAGTTTCGTTTGTGGTCATAGTATCTATTAGCTTGGTTTCTAAATCGGCGTATTGACCGCATTTCAGTATATAATAAAATTCAGAAAAATCTTTGCACTTATAAGATTCCATAATGGAAGTCAATCTATTCTCTAGTAAATAGGCTTTATCTTCATTTAAACAAATACCACTCCGTTCTTCTAGGTAATCCCGAAGGAGTTTAAATTCGGTAGGTGTTATTTTCATAAAAATAGCCCCTTTCGGGGCTTTGAAATAATTTTAAGTTTATTCCGTGAAGTTAAATGGTATGGTTGGAGTAGTGTTGCCGCTCTTGATAACCTTCCATTTCCAAGTTGCCACCATATTCTTAACAGCGTTATCGAACTCGCCATAGCCTGTTGTGGAAGACACAATGCTAATGCTTACAATATCGCCACCAGGAGCAATGGTAAATTTGAGAGTAACCTTGCCGCTAAAGCCCGGTTTCAGCTTCAAATACTTGTTATAGATGTTCCTTAAACCTGGCATACGGGCATTAACAACAGCCATAATTTCCGCTTTGGAGCGAGAACCATCGCCAGAACCCATATCTATATCTCTTGCGCTCGGAGCCTTTAAAGAGCCTTTGGCTTTTGTGCCAAGACCGCCTGCGCTACCGCCCATCAAGCCACCAAGCATATCACCAATACCACCGGAACCACCTTCTGCATAGCCATCGTTAAAACCACCGGTAGCAGAACCGCGTCTGCCGCCAAGCTCTGTTTTTCCGCTGGTTTGAAGACCTGCAACATTTTTCAAAACTTTGTCTATGTCTTTGGCAAAGTTTTTATCTTTCATGAGGTTATAGGCACTGAAATTTGATTTGCTGGACTTTGCGGTGAGCATTTTCAAAACACCACGGCT
>CAZIMU010000209.1:0-3395 GCA_964540355.1 uncultured Fibrobacteraceae bacterium
TGCTTGCAAAGCAAATGGAAATTTTAAAAGAGCAGAACAAAAATGGTTTTACGCTCATAACATTCCCAGAAACCGCCCTTATTCTCAGAAGGGCATACTCTGCAATATCACATTCAGATAAAAAACAAACCCTGCTTTTGCTAGACCCACGCATTGCAAGCGAGCAGTATGGCGCAAAAATTCAAAAGCTTTTCCCGAATTTCAAAATTCTAAGCCATAGGGTGTTTTCAACTAGTTTTCTACCTTATACACCATGCAAATAAGAGAATACCCAAGCGAACAAGAATATAAGGAAATGCTAGCTCAGAAACCAAGCGGTGCAAGCCTTATTATTCCCGTGGGTGTGCGAATTTTAGCCGATACCGAAACCCCAGTGAGCGTTCTTTCCAAATTTATGGGCGAAAGTTCGCTTTTTTTATTTGAATCCGTTGAAGGCGGTGAGCATTGGGGCAGGTATAGTTTTTTAGGATTTTCCCCGCACTTGGAAATTCAAGTTTTCAGCTCTGTTGTAAAGGTGAGTAAAAAGGGAAAAACAGAGGAAATTCCGCATAATGGCGAACCTTTAGATATTTTGCGAAAAATAGCAAGTGAATACAGTTATGCAGAACTTGCAGGACTGCCCAAATTCAAAGGTGGTTTTGTGGGTTATTTTGCCTACGAAATGGTATCTTTTTTTGAACCAAGAGTAAAAAGTAAATTGCCATCCGAACAGCCGTTTGCACATTTTATTTTGCCCGAAATACTACTGGCCTTTGACAATGTTCACCACACCTTAGACTTAATGTCTTTCGCTTTTTCAGAAGACGATTTTCAAAACGCAAAAGAGAGATTAAATGCCACATTAAAAAAACTCTCAAATCCCAAACCCCAAACCCCATACCCCATACCCCAAAAATCCACATTCATTCCGCAACCTCTAATACAGCCAGAAGATTTTAGAGCTATGGTGGAAAAAATAAAAAAACATATTGTAGCAGGCGATATTATTCAATGCGTTCCATCTCAGGCTTTTGTTTGCGATGCTCCACCTGATTTACTCGGATTATACAGAGCGCAGAGATTTATAAATCCCTCTCCCTATCTTTATTTTATGAAACTCGGAGGCATAACCCTTGTTGGCTCCAGCCCAGAAACAATGATTAGGGTAGAAAACGGCATTGCAACGCTACGCCCCATTGCCGGCACCAGACCAAGGGGAAAAACGGCGGCAGAAGATTTACGCCTTTCCGAAGAACTTTTGAAAGATGAAAAAGAAGTTGCCGAACATGTTATGCTTGTGGATTTGGGGAGGAACGAACTTGGCAGAATTGCAAAAGCGGGAACGGTTAAGGTCAACGATTTAATGATCATAGAAAAATATTCCCACGTTATGCACATTGTGTCTAACATAAAAGCAGAGCTTGATAATTCTTACGATATTTTTGATGTTCTAAAAGCCGCATTCCCAGCAGGCACGCTCTCTGGCGCACCCAAGGTTAGGGCTATGGAGATAATCGCGGAGTGCGAAACGAGGGCAAGGGGCAATTATGGCGGCGCGGTTGGCTATATGACTTTTGACGGAAGAATGGATTTTGCAATTTGCATTCGCACAGCAGTTGTGCAAAACGGCAAATTGACATTGCAGGCGGGTGCAGGCATTGTTGCAGACAGCGACCCCGAAACGGAAAGGCAAGAAACCATAAATAAAGCGAAATCTGTTGCCAAAGCCTTGGAGATGTTATGATACTCCTTATAGATAATTATGATAGTTTTACATATAACATTTACCAATACCTTTTGGAACTTGGAGCAGATGTAAAAGTTGTTAGAAACGATAAAATAACAATAGAAGAAGCTGCGGAATTAAAACCCGAAAAACTCTTGCTTTCGCCTGGCCCTGGTCGCCCAGAAGATGCTGGGATAACTGTTGCATCAATTGGTTATTTTGCGGGCAAAATCCCCATTTTTGGCGTGTGTCTTGGTCACCAAGCCATAGGTCATTTTTATGGTGGAAAAATTATAGGTGCAAAAAGGCTTATGCACGGCAAAACTTCAAAGATAAATGCAAACGGCAAAGGCGTGTTTGCAGGCATTGACGAACCCTTTGATGGAATGCGTTATCACAGCCTTGTTATAGAAAAAGAAAGTTTGCCAAGTTGTTTGGAAATAACTGCTACTTCCGAAGATGGCGAGATAATGGGAGTTCGCCACAAAACGCTTGATGTTGAGGGTATTCAATTCCACCCCGAAAGCATAATGACCCCGCTGGGGAAAAAGATGCTGGGGAATTTTTGTGGCAAAAATTTTCTAACTTAAATGATGTGAAGTTTTATGTATGGAGAATTTATGCAGTCAATAGAATTTAGTTCTTATGTAAAAAATGGAGCAATAGCCATTCCAGAGGATTTTATTTCTGTTATCCCAAATGAAATTTATGTGATAGTCAAGCCTAAGGAGCAGAATGATACTATAAAAAAACATCCGTATGCAGGATGTATGAAAGGAACTTTTACTTATATTAGCGATGATTTTAATGAGCCATTAGAGGAATTTAAGGAGTATATGTAAATGGAGTTGCTTATAGATACGCAATCTTTTATTTGGTTTATGGAAGATGATATAAAAATGCCAATAAAAATTAAGGAGATTATGAATGATGAGGATAATGTTCTTTTATTGAGCATAGTAAGTTTGTGGGAAATAACGATAAAAACGAGTATAGGTAAGCTTAAAATGCAAAGGAACATTGATGATGTGATAAAAAACATATCAGAAGATGGTTTTAAAATTTTGCCTATAAAGCCAAATCATTTGCTTACGTTGTCAAAATTAGAATTTATCCATAGAGACCCTTTTGATAGAATGATTATAGCACAAGGCATATCGGAAAATATTCCCATAATTTCGTCAGATAGCGTTTTTAGAGAATATTCTGTGCAGGTTATTTATTCTTAACTCACTTTCATTTTTCTATATTTACCCTTAAATAAGTACACCCTGTTTAGTGTTCGTTGTTTACAGGATTAAGTTCACTTCGGCTTCGCTCAGTGAACGTGGTGGTTTACCATCCTGCGGATGTTCAGATAACCCCCTCTTTCCAATATCCTTCCTAAAGTAAACACCATCAAACTTTATCTCATTAACACCAGAATACGCAATGTCAAGGGCGGCTTTTAGCGTATCGCTTTTTCCTACCACTCCAAAAACTCTGCCGCCCGCTGTTTGCAACTCGCCGTTTTGAAGTTTTGTTCCAGCGTGCAAAACTACCGCTCCTTTTTTCTGCGCTTCGCTCACTCCGCTTATTGCCTTTCCGCTTTCATATTTGCCCGGATAGCCTTTGCTTGCCATCACAACAACGGCAGCGTAGCCTTGCGGCTTAGTTTCTGCGATTTCTTTTAGTTTTCCTGTTGCGGCTT
>CAZIMU010000210.1:0-3384 GCA_964540355.1 uncultured Fibrobacteraceae bacterium
AACAAAAAGCTTGGCAGGCAAAAAAATTCTCGGCAAATATCTCTACCGCATGGACTCCTGCACTCAATGCGGGCTTTGCATAGAGAGCTGCCCCTTTGGTTGCTTAAGAATGGCGCACGATTTTGAAATGGCTTCCACAGACAGAAAAACGTTCAATATGGTTTTGAACAAAACAGAAGGACAGGGATAATTTAATAATCCAGCCCTACTTTGCTAAAAGCAACACGAAAGTCGTTTTCTTGCAATGGTCTGGAAATAAGAGCTTTGGCTCCAAGAGTCATAAGTTTATCTTGAGATTCCGGTGGAAGCCTAGGAGTAGAGATAATAACTTTGCACAGGCTTTTTATCTCTGGCGTTTTATCAAGAGCAATTAAAAATTGCAAACCGTTTAAATCTGGTGTTTCTATATCGTAAACTATAATGGCGTGTCTTTTTGAAGCGACTATTTTTGATAAAACTTCGTTTCCGTTCTCTTTGATAATAACTTCATTAACACCTTTTTTTTGCAACCATTGCGGTAATATTTTTTTAGACGAAAAATCTTGCAGAACTGCGTAAAAATCATAAACAAATTTTATTCTCAGTTTATGAAGCTCGCCCATAAGAGCTTTCATATCGTCTAAGGTGCTTACTTTTTCTAGTGTTGCCATATCTTTACCCGCCTCTTGCTACAGCCATTTTTGCTGCAAAGTTATTTTCTGATATGGTAAGTGGTCCGTGTATTGGAGATGTGCTTGTGTATTTTGAATACGGAGAGGATACCGAAACATCGGATTCCAACGTTCCGAGCAATTTTACTTTTGCCGTTTTATTCTCAAAAACCATAGCATCAAATTTTGCCACTCTACTATCGTACATTTGCCGTTTTGTAATCAAATCTTTCAATTTGGATATTGCTTGTAAAAGCTCTTTTTCTTCTGCTTCGTTCAGCGATTTTGCTTTGCGCCAAATTACATATTTTTCAAAAATTGAACTTACCTCTGTCATAACCGAGTTTGCAAGTTCCCTAGCTTTTTCTTGGCGATAGTGTGTGCGTATGTTCACGATGGTTTTCACTCCACTCTCGGAACCAAGCTCTCCACATTCTACACCTTTGAATGCGGTTGCAACTCCACCTATTATGGAGCCTCCCAAACGCAACTCTCCGAGGCAACTAACATTTGAATGTAAAATATCTTTTGTTATCACTATATCACCTTCTGCAATAATGGTGGCAGCGCTTACAAATGTTGCGGCAACAAAAGAACCTGCGACTATCTCGGCTTTGTCTTTGCCCTGAATTCCGCCTGCGCATTTTACATAGCCTTTTGCTTTTATTTTTGCCCCAGATATAAGCCCGTTTACCACAACGTGTTCTTCAGCTACAACCTCAAAACCATCTGTCACATTGCCGTGTATAACAACTGTGCCCGGGAAATTTATGTTGCCACTTGATAAATCCACATCACCCTGCAAAACATAGTTGCGGTGAACCATAATAAGGTCATCTTGAACACTTGGCGTTCCTGCGGCTGTGACAATTAAATGACCGTCTTTTTCTTCTACTCCTTCGCCTACAAAATATTTAGCTTTCTCACCAGCTTTTGCCTTTATGGGAGACCCTCTGACATCCATTCCGTCTTCGCCTTCTGTTGGTGGAATCACATCTGCCAAAACATCGCCTATGTTGACGAGGGTAACCTGCATGGAATTTTTATAATCAACCGAGTTGTCATCTTTTGGTATGAACTGCGGCTTTGCGCTCATATCAACTTTGAATTCAAGGTAGCCATCTTTGCCGTCTTCGGGCTTTACGCCTTTGCCTATGGCTATTTCAACTGGATTGGCTACCAGTATTTGCTTTTCAACTAATTTTTCGTTTATATCTACTTTTATGTTTTCTCTATGGCAAGCATCAAGAACCTCTTCCAAAGTAGTTAAGCCGCCATCGGTAATCCCGATTAGCGGATACATTATGACTTCCATTTGGTCTTTGGAAACGGCTATTTTGAAACGATTAAAGGCGGGAGCCCCGTCTTCAAGGGCTTCATCATGTTCGTCAGATGTAGGTTCTGCTGCCATAATATCCTATGCTTCTGCGGTATCGTCTTCTATAACTGGTTTTGCCACAACATTTCTGCGACCGTGCGCCATTTTGGAACGGTCAAATTCCATTCCAGCGGCTTCGGAACCCTCATCGTCTATAACCGGAGCTGCTGGTGGGGCAAGCTCTGCTGCCGCATTGTAGCGCGGCGGCAAAGGACGGCGACCGCCATCTGCGGCAGGCACTTCTGCGGCAACCGGACGTGGTGGAACAGGTGAATGAGCCTGTGATGCAAGCTCATTTGAGAACACATCTGGAACTTTTGCAGCCGGACGGCGTTGTTGCATTGGACGGTTTTGCTGAGGATTGTTTTTTGGACGATTCTGAGCGGAAGATTGTTGATTGTTTGCCCTACCTTGCTTGTTGTCATCACGCTGAGTTTTTGCGAAATTTTCCGGTATTCTTGGAATATCTACGGGTTTTCTCTTGAAATCTGCGTTGAACTTTTTTACCACAGGAGTGCGAAGGTCTTTGCGCAAGTCGTTTATACGAACAAGCGCGAGTGTTACGAGCCCCAAATTGAGCAGCGTTATTATCAGAACTGAAATTATCAGGTTATCTGTCATTTGCATTACCTTTTTTAAGATTGCTGTTATATATGGCATTTTTACTCCTTTTTAGCAGGCTCCACTGTGGATTTCTTAATGAGATCTCCTACTTCCTGCAATTGCTTTTCCGATTCGCTAATCATAGTCTCTATGCCAACTATTTGCCTCTCCAGTAAGTTTATGCGACTGAGGAGCGACAATATGAATGTCAGCAAAAGAAAAATAGATACACCTAGCACGGCGGTTACGAATGCCATAGTAGGAATATAGAATTTGTATATTTTTTTCTGTAAATTTCAGGCATTTTTCGATATATTAGTGACGAATATCACAAAAAATACGATTTTTACTTGCTTACCCTATGTTTTTTTCTCGTTCACTCGTATTATAGAGTATAGACAATTTTACAGGAGACCGACAATGGATGAAAAACTAGAAGAAAATATCAAATTTCTTAATTTCTGCGACAAACATTGTCGCCGAGCAAATCTATATTTAAGTTTATAGGAGAAACATTATGACCAAAGAAACAACAGTAGTATCCGCCAAGGCAACAGTTTACGACTCAGAACACGGCTTCCAAGGCGTCGATGGAGAGTTCGTTAAGGAGTACTTCTCTAGAGAAAAGGTTTTCATAAACCCATTCACTAGCGAAGCTATAGTACTATCAAACCCAGAATTACGCAAACCGTGTAATATCTACAGATTCCAACCTGACGAATTCCTAAATCTTAAACGAAAACTAAATTTATC
>CAZIMU010000211.1:0-3382 GCA_964540355.1 uncultured Fibrobacteraceae bacterium
TTGGGAAGGTAGCTGCCGGCACAAGCAATAACCTTTTGATAAGAGCCGCCGATGTGTGCTTAAAAGAAAACCGCCCCCTTGTGATTGTTCCAAGAGAAATGCCCTTTAACGAAATACATTTGGAAAATATGTTAAAGCTAAAAAGAGCAGGCGCAATTATAATGCCGGCTTGCCCGCATTTTTACAAGCACCCCAAGAGCATTGAGGATATTGTTGATACGGTTGTGGAACGCATATTCAAGTGCTTGGGATAAGGGACAAGGGACAATTAATTCCTCAACTCCGCTCCAAAGCTCTTCTGCAAACGCTTCAAAACACTTTTCGCATAACTCTCAATCTCTTCCGATGTCAGAGTTTTTTTGAGCGAACCAATCACCAACCTAATAGTGACAGATTTTTTCCCTTCTGGAACCTGATGCCCTCTATACTCATCAACAAAAGATATGTCTCTGAGCAAATCTTCTGAACCACCCTTGCCCGCGATAATTCCGCGTATCTCTTCCCACTTAACCGATAAATCAAATAGCATGGATATATCGTATTCGGTAATTGGATATTCTGGGAGATGCACAAATTTGTTTGTTCTGGAAGGATATGGTTTTAGAGAATCTATATCTATTTCAAATATAATCACTGCGCTGTTTTTTATTCCGCAATCAAGGGAGGCTTTTTTTGACAATAGCGCCAAATTGCCTATTCTTTTCCCACCGTGAAGAATATTGAGCCACACAACGCCATCTGCCCACACAGGTTTTTCAACTTTCTCATAAGTTATGGGTTCTATATGCACACAGCGAGGCAAATAATGGATTATGCCCTTTGCTTTTCTGAAAAGAGAATTTACATCGCCAGAACCCCCAACAAAGGCTCCAGCAATATTCCTGTGCTGGAGAGGGAGCGATTCACGCTTATCATATATGGCTTTGAAATCTCTGTTGAAAAATATTTGCGCAGATTCAAAAATTGAAAATTCCTTGAAGAAACGCAAATTTCCTTCAATCGCTTTGCAGAGGTTTGGGAGCAATGATGAGCGAATATAGCGTTCATTTGGAGAAGGTGGCATTGATAGAGATAGCATATCTTTGTTGTCGGGAAATAGAGCGTTCACGTATTCGTCTGTCATCCAAGGATATGTGAATATCTCTTGCATACCGCATCTGATGGCAAAGTATTCTCTGCTCTTTCTATCTATGTCTATATCCAACTGGTTTATTGCACCGTTGAATGTAGTTGTTATGGGTGCCCACTCAAAGTTTTCGTAGCCGTGCAAGCGAGCAACTTCTTCCATAATATCGTCTGGTATGGAAATATCGCCGGTGGAACGCCAAGTTGGTACAATAACGTGCATATTGTTTTTGTCAAAGCTCACTTTAAAGCCGAGGCGTTCCAATTTGCAAGCTATATCATCGTTTGGAATATGCTTGCCAAGGCGTTTTTCCAACCATTCCAAAGAAACATCTATCTCTTTTTTCTTTAAATGTTCGGGATAGCTATCGCGAAATCCCGTTATGGATAATTTAGGGAAAAAGTCTGCGAACATTTGCATAGCGAGGGAAAGGGCAATATCACATCTCTCAGGGTCTATTCCTTTTTCGTACCTAATGGCTGCTTCTGTGCGCACTTCATAGCGCATTGCGGTATGCCTTATTCCTTTGGAATCAAAGTTTGCAATTTCAAGTATAACCTTGGTCGTTTTTGGAAGCACAGAATCTTTGCTGCCGCCCATAACACCAGCAAGCCCAACCGAAGCCTCGTTGTCTGCTATAACCAAGTCGTTTGCGGAAAGCGATAACTCCTTGCCATTCAAGAGCAAAAGTTTTTCTGATTCACGGGCGCGGCGCACGGTGATGTGCCCTTCTATATTGTCTGAGTCAAAGGCGTGTGTGGGTTGCCCTATTGCGAGCATAACGTAGTTGGTAATATCCACAATGGCGTTTATGGGGTGCATACCTACTCGCCATATACGGCTTTGTATTTTGAATGGCGATGGTATTATAGAAAGCCCCTCAATTTTAACACCTATATATCTGGGGCTGCGCTGAGTATCTTCTAAAGTAATTTCTAAATCTGGCACAGACTTTGGAGTGAATGGCGCAAATTCTTTTAGAGGCAAATTATATAATGCTGATATTTCCCGCGCAATGCCATAATGCCCCCAAAGGTCGGAACGGTTGGTTAGCGATTTGTTGTCTATTTCCAAAATAACATCGTTCAAGTCAAGAGCCTCTGCAAGGTTTGTGCCTGCCGCTGCATCAAAATCAGAGAGGTCAACGATTGTCGCTTCTTCTGTGGTGGGGAACAAATCTGCAAGCCCAATTTCCGAAGATGCGCAAATCATTCCATAACTTTCAACGCCGCGCAATTTTGAAATTTTGATTTCTACAGGTTCTCCTGCTCCGTGCCAACGAACCATTGCACCAGGGCAAGCCACCGCAACCTTCATGCCAGCTTTCAAATTGCTGCCTCCGCAAACAATTTCTTTTATTTGCCCGCCGCCTATATCTGTTTTGCATATCCTGAGTTTGTCTGCGTTTGGGTGAGGTAGAACCTCTTTCACAACTCCAACTATAATGTTGTTAAAATTCTTGCTCAATTCGGTTATGCCTTCCACTTCTACTGTGGACATTGTAAGGTCGTACGCTATGCGAGATAATTCCAGATCTTCTGGTATTTTTACATAATCTTTTATCCAATCCATCGATAATTTCATATTCTCTCTCCTACCTGAACTGTCTCAAAAATCTTAAATCTGCGCTGTGAAATAATCTAACATCGTCAACTCCATAACGCATCATAACCAAACGGTCTAAACCTATATTCACATAAAATCCTGTGAACTCGTCGGGGTTCAGTCCCCCTGCGCGAAGCACATTTGGGTGCGGGGTGCCGCCCGGCATAATCTCTATCCAGCCAACGTGCTTGCAAACACTGCAACCACTTCCACCGCACACAAGGCAGCCCATATCTATTTCAAAACCAGGTTCAACAAAGGGGAAAAAACCAACGCGCATCCTAACTGGCACGTCTCTCCCAAATACTTTAGACAAAATGCTTTTAATCATAACCTTGCCCGCAGAAAATGTAAAATCGCGGTCAACTATCAGTGCTTCATATTGGAAAAATGCCCTTTCGTGACGCGCATCTGTGGTTTCGTTGCGGTAAACTCTGCCTGGGTAAACAAAACGGTATGGAGGTTTATGCGTTTGGAGATAGCGCACACTTGCTCCGGTTAAATGTGGGCGAAGGCAGAGCCTTTTTCCGCCGTGTTCGGTATCGTGCCCTGCAAGCCAATAAGTGTCCATGCTTTCTCTTGCGGGGTGGTCTGGAACAAAGTTCAAATTATCAAAGGCATAGAGTTCGCTTGTTATATCGGATTCTTGGA
>CAZIMU010000212.1:0-3339 GCA_964540355.1 uncultured Fibrobacteraceae bacterium
TTGTAATGTCTAAATTGGGTGTCGCTGCTGATTACAGGCATTTTGTTTGTTATTGATTGGGCTATGATTATGTGGTATAACGCATATTACCTCATTACTGCTCGCATATCTAGTATTCGCCCACCTAGTCCCTTTGGGTGGGTTCTTAGCCACTCGCCAGCTTTTGATAGCTTTTTGGGTTTGGCGGTTGGCACAGCTTTGTTTGTTGCGTTTTTGTTCATAAAGACCTCCTTTGATGTTTATGAAATATAGAAAAAACACCTACAACCACCCCCAAACGCACGAAGTTTCGCATTTACTGCTAACTAAAAACCGAAAAATGTTTTTACATTATTGCTCACTTGTTTTTTTGTTGGTATAGGCTGAAATGATTGGTAGGGGTATTGTTTTTTTCGGCAATGTTTCCTTAAACAACCTACCAATTCTATAACTTTCTCTATTTGCCAACCAAAACCTACAAATGCGTTCATATAATCTATTGCTTCTGGCATATTTTTATATTTGTCTGTTCTTAATGCAACTATTACAGCGGAATAAGTTTTTCCTGCTGTTTTAGCTATATTATTAACGTGTTTTTGTACATCTATTGGTTGTATTCCTGCTTCTTGCAAGGATTTGCTATTACAATAAGTGTTTATAGTAGTTCCATTATTTAGTTTTAACGAATATATGTCTTCTATATCAACTTTATTAAGTTTGAGACCGCATATATGGCGAATTGCACAGGTTTTTCCTACCGAGTCACCGCCAGCAACTATATAAACTTTTATAGGAGTTTCGCTCTCCATTTTGTTTTCAATTTTATTCTCCATATTGCTCTCAATTTTCTCCGCTCGTGTTTTTGCCCTTGCCAAATCTCCGCAGAGGAATGAGGCTTGACAAGGTTTGTGCCGCTGTTGGCACGGTTTGTTCAATGTTATGTTAATCGCCTTCTGGTGAATAACTAAACTTATAATTAATAATTACATTTGGCGTTATAGATTTACATTCGGGCGGAACTTCATTGTTTCCTCCTTCGTATCCATCATCAAACGAATACATCATTTTCCAAACGCTATTTTCGGGGCAATCGCCAATTATAGTTTTGCTGGTCGCAATCCATTTAGAGCTAAAATCACCACCGCAGTCAGTGCACCCAACCCTAGCAGTACAACTAAACGAAAAATACTCGCCCTGCTTTTCTTCAAAATACTCGCCCTGCTTGTATTCATGCGGGCTGCATTTATTTTTTATCCATTTCTCAGCTTCTTGTTCCAACTCGTTTATTTGCTCTTTATATTGTTCGTAATCTTTTGGATATACTTTGTTTTTTGATTTTTCAATAGTATTCGTTTCAATAGTATTGTCGTTATCTCCATTGCGGTTACCAGTATAAGTTATTGTACCGCTGCTTTTTGAACCTTTTTTTAGCTTTGAATATTTCTCGCGTATATTGCCATAAAGCGGAACATTTCCCTCTAAAACTAGCGTTGTTTCAGATATTTCAACGATATTGAGTATTTGCGTAGTACCCTCAGCAATAGTTATTAGCCGCCCTTCGCTATCTATTTTCCAAGTAAAACTTACAGCTACTAGCCCAAGAATTTCAATGTTGGTTTCTGATAGCCCAGTTCCGTCTTTGAAATATTCCATATTATCAGAAATTATTTTTATACCCATATTGCTTTCTACAAGTTCCCATTTCCCTATCAGCAGCGATTTGGTATCTTTTTCGCAACCCGTTATAGATACAGCTATTGCCGACATCAGCGAAATGAAAATGCCTATTTGTTTAATCCTTGCGTTTTTCATACGCTTCTCCAATGTTTCTCCGCACTTGTTTTCACCCTTGCCAAATCTCCGCAGAGGAATGAGGCTTGGCAAGGTTTGTGCCGTTATTGGCGAATTATTTTATTACTTCGCTAACAGCACCATACACACAACGAACACTAAACAGTCTATCCTTATAGCCGTATCCGTATAGGTCGTAAAGATAATATGAGCTACCTCCAGCGTCTATAACTATATAGAAGGCTCGTTCTCCGTATTGATACTCGCTAGAACTCCACCAGTAGCCTTCTTCGCCGATACCCTTAAAATTGCCATTGGAACTTCCGTTACCACCAGGCAAGGCTGAAAAACCATATTTGTCTTCGCCACTGCAATCTCTTCCACTATTACGTTCTTTCCAACCGCTTTTCGCTTTCAAGTAGTTTCCGCAATAATAATTAGTACATTTCTCGTTTCTACTAATATACTCCGTCATTTTATGCCATTCCTTATAAGTTGGCAAATGCCAACCGCTTGGACAGGCTTTCATAGCCATTTCCCAATTATAAAGTCTGCCGTATTTAGACCAATTTTCAAATTTGTTATCATAATGCTTACTATCAGTAACATCGTAAGACAAATTCTCAGCCATCCAAACTTGGTCACCTATCTTAACAACTTTGTATTTATTGTCATCACGAGGATCCGTCATAAACCCATCCTTTATCATTGCTTCCACAGCCTCTACCGAATCTTGCACATATTTTTCTCTTTGTTTAACTTTTTCTGCTTCCGCTTTCTGCAATTCAGCATATTCAGGACTTGCGAGCCATTCAGCGTGTTTTCGTTTCGACTCTTCTACTGTTTTCTTCTCTATTTCGTTTCGTTGTTTCAGTGCTTTTGCTTTATCTAGTTCCACTTGTTTCACTAGTTGTTTATATTGAGCAATTGTTCCTGCTTTTTTATAAGTTGTCTTACTATATCCTTGTCCATCGTGGCAATCCATTTCCTTATTAGATATAAGTTCACACCACCTATACGAATTTGGAAACTCAATTCTTCCGTTTCTCCAACGCCAAGAAGAACCTAGATTATCTTTTTCAAAGAAGATAAGATCTGATTTAGGAACGTTTATTGAAATTCCAGCTTTAGTATCATTATATAAACTCACAATAAATAACTCCTCAGTTGATAATTTTCCGCTTGTATTCCACGCCCCATAAACGTCTGCTGCGGTGTATGCGAAAGCTAGGCTAAAAGAAATAGCTAGCAGGGATAGGATTTTTTTCATTGTGTTACCTCCGTTTTTGGGTGAAAAAAAATCAAATTGTTTTGCCATTGTTTCAGGGCACGAGGGGGTAGCGGAAAACGCTTGTGAAAGGGTGTTTCTGTGCGGAATTGCGGTTTCGCAAGGTTGCAAAACCCTTTTACCGCCATTTTTGGAGTTAGCGGTAATTTGAAATTGTCCGCACGTAGGGGCGTATTGAATACGCAGGGCGGCGGTGTGTATGCGTTGGTTTTTACGGCGGCATAATGGGCGGAATTTAGCGAACATGGCGACACTTTCCATTTGAGGTGTTGTATATGTCG
>CAZIMU010000213.1:0-3335 GCA_964540355.1 uncultured Fibrobacteraceae bacterium
CTATGCCAACCGCTGTGCAAAAAATAGTTTCCACATATCTGGGCGAATACGAAACAATAAGAATAGCGGGCAAAACCGCAACCGTTGAAAAAATTCGCCAACGTTATTTATCGGTTCGCCAAGAGCATAAAATGGAAGCTCTGACAAGGGTTCTGGAAGGCGAAGAATTTGAAGGTATGCTCATCTTTGTGCGCACAAAACAAGCCACGGCAGAAATCGCGGAACGCTTGGAAGCGAGAGGTTTTAACGCGGTTCCTCTTTCGGGAGATTTGGCTCAATCTTTGAGAGAACGCACCCTTAACCGCCTTAAAGACGGCAAAATAGATATTGTGGTTGCAACCGATGTTGCCGCCAGAGGTTTGGACGTTGAGCGCATAACCCACGTTTTGAACTACGATATTCCTTATGATACCGAATCTTATGTTCACCGCATAGGCAGAACAGGTCGTGCTGGCAGAGACGGCAATGCCATATTGTTTGTCACTCCAAGAGAAACTCGCCTGCTCGCTATGATAGAAAAAGAAACGCGCCAGAAAATTGAAAAAATGAGTTTACCCACGGGCGAGCAAATAAGCGATAAAAGAGTTGCTAAGTTCAAAGAAGATATTATCAAAACAGTTCAAGAGCAAAAAGGCTTGGATAATTTCAGGAATTTAGTTGAAAACATATCTATGGAACAAGCCATAGATATAGCAGACATAGCAGCAGCCTTAGCTTTTATGACCCAAGAAGAGCAACCTTTATTCCCAAAAATGGAACCATTAGATACGGAATCTAAAAAAGGCAGGGATAGGGAAGCGAGGGAACCTAGGGAATCAAGAGGCGAACGTGATAGATCGAGAAGGGCAGATAGGGATAGGGACAGGGGACAAGGGACAAGGGATAGAGGTTCAGATAGGCGCAGAGGAGATGGCAGCTTTAGCGATATGGAACCGCCAGAAGACGGAATGGAACGCTATTATTTGGGCGTTGGCAGAATGGACAATGTTTCGCCGAGGGATATTGTTGGTGCAATAGCAAACGAAGCCGATTTGGAGTCCAAATACATTGGGCACATAAAACTCTTTGAGAAATTCAGCACAGTTGATTTGCCAGAGGCTATGCCCGAAGATGTTTTGCAAATCCTCCGCAAAATGACAATCAAAAACCGCCCTTCAAAAATAAGGTTGATGACAGATGAACCGCCACCAAAAAGAGCCTTTGAAGGCGAAGGCAGAAAAAAATCTTACGAGGGCGAAGGCAGAAGATCCTCGCATTTTGATAAAAAAGAGGAGTTTGGCGCAAAGAAAGCGAGAAAGCCTTTCAAAAGCGATGAACAGCCCAAGAGAACAAGGAGATTTGGCAGGCATTAGTAAATCAGCGTTTATTTACTATAGTAACTTCCCCCCGTTAGCTCTCCGAGCGGAAAAAACGGGGGGACGAATGGTGATTTTTGTTAAAAAAACTCCATTCAAGGGGGGAAATGCTGATTGGATAAAATTGAGGTTGTGAGTTAATCAGCATTTGCTATATTAAACTAATGCTCCGTTCTATATTTTTACCCGCCCTGTTAGTTGCCCTTTCTTTGCAAAATGTTTTTGCAGCGGAAGCAAAAGGGGCTTTTACCGCCGAGCAGTACAAAAAAGCACTTTGGATGGTAACTAGGTTCTATGGTGCCCAAAGGTCTGGCAACGGGCCTAATTGGCTTCTTATGGATCACAAATATAAAACCAGCTTTGTCAAAGATGCCGATGGCAGTCGCAATCTTGAAGGCGGATGGTTTGACTGTGGCGACCACGTGCTGTTCGGGCAAACATTTTTTTATTCCGCTTATGTGCTTGCCAAAGCTTATGAGGCATTTCCCAAAGGTTTCTACGACATCTACCACGGAGATTACAGTGATTATGCGGAGTCCAAAGATTGGAGCATAAATGGAGGCAAGCCAAATAGAATTCCTGATCTTTTGGAGGAACTAAAATACGCCACAGACTGGATAATTAAAGCAACGCCAAATGGCACCACATTTTATTCTCAAAAAGGTGACGGCAATGCAGACCACCAAAAATGGGTCACAGCTGGGTTTATGTCAACACTGCCTAAAAACGAAGGTGGCGAGAAAGAAGGTTCCCGTTTTATAGTAAAAAATCCAGACGATGGGGTTATGGCGTCTTTTGCCGCTGGCACTCTTGCCTTAATGTCAAAGATTTACCGTGAATACGATTCGACTTACGCTGACACGTGCATTAAACACGCAAAAAATGCTTATGATTATGCGAAATCA
The DNA here is from genome assembly GCA_964540355.1 of uncultured Fibrobacteraceae bacterium. Taxonomy (GTDB): domain Bacteria; phylum Fibrobacterota; class Fibrobacteria; order Fibrobacterales; family Fibrobacteraceae; genus Fibrimonas. The sequence goes on from CAZIMU010000213.1 coordinate 2,261, forward strand.
CATAAAGATAAAGCCGCCGGAGCCGATTTTTACGGTGCGCACAAAGACCCTCAAACTGTATTTGTTTTGGCGGCTTCGGAAATGTATAGAATTACTGGAGAAAACACGTATAAAAACGATATAGACAAAAGTCAGATAAAAGGTCACTGGCATGTTCTTGACTATTCAAATTCTCACGACCTTGTGGCTTATGCAACGGCGATGGCTGTTCCCGCAACCGCAGACAAGGATGCTATTCTTCAAATTGCCTTTGATGAATTTGTAAAAAAATATACAGACCCAAATAACATAGAATCTGAGAAAGTTACAAAACTAGGCGGCGGCTGGGGGCAGTTGCGTTATGCTGGCAACACGGCATTCAGCGTTGCTCTTTACTCTTTGGCAAAAAACAACACCCAATACGACCAATTCATATACGACCAAATAGATTACGTTCTCGGCAAAAATAATGCCAAACGCTCGTTTATCACGGGATTCTGCGAAGGCTGCAACGGCAGCCCAAAGCTACCTCACCACAGAAACGTATTTTTGAGAGATGATAATCCTGACGATGGCGAAAAAGCTAAAATGACCATTCCCGAAAGGAACAAATATTTCGGTTATTTAGTGGGTGGAACTAGGGTCTCCACTTCTTACACGGAGAGCGTTACCGACTATCAAACCACCGAGGGTGGCATAGATTACAATGCTGGACTTTTGGGGGCCTTAGCTTACATAGTTTCAAAAGTTGATCCAGCACCGCCTATTCCGCCGATAGTAGTTGACCCACCGGATGAACCAAAACCTCCAGAAGAACCAGACCCAGAACCTATAATACCTTTGGCAAACAAAACATTGCTCGGAAATTTCGTAGTCCGTTTTGTTGGAACACATGAATTCCCAGCTCAAAGCAAAAGTTTCACGGTGCAAATTTTTGATTTGAAAGGAAACAAAATTTCCACAATAAAAAGCGAAGGGCAGTCGATTAGGTTCACTCCAAAAGGCAAAAATATTTATTACGCTGTTGTAAAGTAGATTACCTTTTTAGAGTTTTATACTTGATAGGCTTTGGATTATCTGCATCTATGCCCATACG
>CAZIMU010000214.1:0-3313 GCA_964540355.1 uncultured Fibrobacteraceae bacterium
ACCCTGTGGATATAATGATGGCTCAATCATCGTTTAGCAGCCCTGAAATTCGCAAACAAACAGAAGAGAATCTTCGCAAAGATTTTGGTTTGATTGTTGTTGACAAACAGGGCAACATACAACGAGACGAAAAAGGAAACGCTATTAAAGCATCTAAAATTTCACAACTTGTAAATTATATAGGTCAAGTATTTCATGGGGATTTGGGAACATCTTTTAAAAATCAAAAACCTGTATCTCAAATAATTTGGCAGGCATTGCCCTGGACCATTGCCTTGCAACTGCCAACTATTTTATTAGGCTGGATATTTGGAAATGGCTTGGGTGCTCTGGCAGCTTATAGGCGAGGCGTTTTTGACAAGGTAATATTCCCGCTTGCTCTTTTGATAAGCTCGGTTCCTTTCTTTGTGTTTGGAATGGTGCTCGTTTATTTCTTTGGAATTGTATGGTCAATTTTTCCTGCCGTTGGTGCTTATTCTCTTGAGTTAACGCCTAGTTTTTCTATTGATTTTATTCTATCCATTGCATATCATTATATTTTGCCCTTCTTCTCTATTTTCCTTATTCTTGCTGGTGGTCAGGCAATTGGTATGCGTTCAATGGGAATTTATGAACTTGGCACAGATTATATTAAATATGCAAAATGGCTCGGCTTAAAAGAAACCAGGGTACTTGCTTATTTATTCCGCAATGCAATGCTTCCGCAGTTAACAGGTCTAGCTCTTTCCATTGGTCAAATGGTTGGTGGTGCTTTGATAACAGAGATGATTTTCTCTTATCCAGGGCTTGGAATGGCAATGCTCACAGCAATACAAACAAACGATTACCCCGTTATACAAGGGGTTACTTTACTAATTACAAGTTGTGTTTTGCTTGCTAATTTCACGGTTGATATTTTAATTGCTCTGCTAGACCCTCGTGTAAAACAAAGTTTATCTATGGATGCCAAATAAGGAGATGCAGCATGTTTAAACTTCTTAAAAATTTGATAAAAGAACCGATGTTTGTTATAGGTTCCGTTCTTTTTTTGACTACCATACTTGCAGGTTTGTTTGGTCCTTTTTTCTATGTGGCTGCTCCAGAGGGAATGTCTTACGAAGCACCTTCTGAACAATACTGGCTTGGAACAGATAACCTTGGGCAAGACTATGTGGCTCTGCTTTTGAAGGGTTTGCAAAACAGCCTTTATGTAGGTTTTATGGCTGGTGTAATAGCCACCACCGTTGGAACGCTCATTGGGCTTTTTGGTGGTTTTAAGGGCGGCATCGTTGACGATATTTTAAATATGTTCACAAATTTATTCATAGTTATACCTTCTTTTGTTGTTTTAGTTTTGGTCAGTGCTTCTTGGCCAGAGGGTCGTTCTTTAACGCTCATCGCTGTACTAATAGGTTTAACAACTTGGCCCTGGACAGCCCGTTCCGTGCGCGCGCAAGCCGCAAGCTTAAGGGGGAGAGACCATATTTCTCTTGCTCGCATAAATGGTGCCACTAATTTGGAAATAATATTCAAACATATTTTGCCATACCTTGCCTCTTATGTATTTATGGTGTTCATTATGCAGGTGGCAAGCGGCATATTGTCTGAGAGCGCAATTAGCATGATAGGCCTTGGACCTATTGGTGAAGGCTCAACATCTCTTGGCGTTATACTTAATACTGCAAAGAATAATTCTGCCATAACTTACGGATATTGGTGGGGTATTTTCCCTGCTGCCATTGTGATTACAGTTATAGTTTTTGCCCTTTATTTACTCAATAATTCTATGGAAGGTGTTTTTAATCCTCGGTTGAGGAAATAGGCGGTTTAAAATGAGTCATATACTGGAAGTTAAAGATTTAACATTGCATTATTTAACCCGCTTTGGGCAAAAGATACATGCCGTTACCGATGTATCTTTTACGATGAAGCAAGGTGAAATTTTAGGCATTGCCGGAGAATCCGGTTGTGGAAAATCCACTTTGGTAAACGGCTTAATGGGTTTATTTATTCCACCTCTTTACCCCACGGGCGGTGATGTTTTGGTTAATGGCGAATCACTTATGAACCGCACGCCAAAAGACATTCGGGTTAATGTTCTTTCTCAAAAAGTTTCAATGATTCCCCAAGGTGCTTTTAATGCTCTTAACCCAACACGCAAAATAAAAGATATTGCAGCCGATGTTATGGCTGCTCATAGTGAAAACAAAAGCGGCAACAAGAACGAAATTTATGAACGTTTGCGCGAGCGTTTTGATTTGTTTGGAATGGAAACAGAACGCATTTTAAACTCTTATCCAATTCAGCTAACAGCAGGGGAGAGGCAGCGTTCTGTTATTGGAATTTCCACTTTGCTAAATCCAAAGGTTGTTATTGCCGATGAACCAACTTCTGCTTTAGATGTTACCACTCAAAAAGTTGTTATTAAAATGATATTTGATTTGTTGGAGAAAAATATTTTCTCCACAATGATATTCATAACTCACGAGCTTCCCTTGCTTCGCCACGTTGCGCATAATATAGCCATTATGTATGCTGGGGAGTTTGTCGAATATGGCACAGCTGTTCAAGTGGTGCACGATCCTCGCCACCCTTACACAAAGGCTTTAATGGGGGCTATGCTAAGTGCAGACGCAAATCAAAAAAACAAAAAACCCACTACAATAGAAGGCGCACCTCCAAGCCTGGCAAAAAAAATAGAAGGTTGCCGTTTTGCAGAGCGTTGTCCAAGCGCAAGGCCAGAATGTAGGAACAAAAATCAAAATCTGCGCATGGTAGGTGAACGTTTAGTGAGGTGCGATTATGCGGAGTAATATTGTATTTTCTGCAAAGAATATCAGTAAGTATTTTGGGCACGGCAAAAAAATTGTTTGCGCAGTTGATGATATTTCTTTTGATATTGCAGATGGTGAAATTGTTTCCATAGTTGGTGGTTCGGGGTGCGGAAAAAGCGTTCTTGCAAAGATAATGCTTGGGCTTTATGCTCCAGACAGAGGTACTTTTTTATACAAGGGCAAACCAATTACAGATACCCGCGACCATTGGAATGAAGTGCAGAGCGTTTTCCAAGATCCCTTTAGTTGCTTTAACCAGTTCTTTTCAATTCGCGCACAACTCAAAGATGCTTTTGGCATACTCAAAAACAAACCATCAAAACAAGAGATAGAGCAGAGGGTAGATGAAGCTCTGCTTGCTGTGAATGTTAAACCCTCAGATATTGAAGGGAAATATCCTTTTGAATTAAGCGGAGGCCAAATGCAGAGGATGCTTTTGGCTCGCATATTTGCCCTTAAACCAAAGGTGCTTATTGCAGATGAGCCTACATCTATGGTTG
>CAZIMU010000215.1:0-3303 GCA_964540355.1 uncultured Fibrobacteraceae bacterium
CCAAAGACATAGAAGTTAGCCCTTCTTGGAGCCCTTATGGAACAGCCTTTTTATTCTCAAGCGACAGAGGCGGCGCACCACAAATATACATGGCTCTGAAAGACGGTAGCGATATGCAGCGTGTTTCCTTTGTAGGCAAATACAACGAAAGCGCAGTTTGGTCGCCAGAAGGAGATAAAATTGCCTATTGCACAATGGAAGGCGGAAAATTCAATATTTACACAAGCTCCATAGATGGCAGCGATGTTATAAAATTAACTTCTGAAGGAAATAATGAGCATCCAACTTGGTCGCCAGACGGAATGGCTATAGCATTTTCCAGCAACCGCTCTGGAAGCTCACAAATTTACATAATGCGCCGCGATGGAAGCGGCGTAACACGTATAACAAATGCGGGTGAAAATTCTTCGCCCGTGTGGTCAAACCTAATCAAAGGAGAAACACCATGAAAGCAACAGTCCCAGTTCTAACAATCGGTTTTTGCATAGGCATTTTTGCCTGCGCCAAAAAGAAAGAACCCGTATGGGTTGAACCGCCGCCACCGCCTGAGAGGGAATACGTTAGGCAAGAACCTGTAAGGCAGGCTCCCCAAGAAGACCCTCTGGAAGCAGAGCGCAGACGCTTGGAAGAACTTATGAACAAAATAATGTCTGATGACGTTTATTTTGAATATAACCAAGCAACCCTCACTTCCAGCGCAAAAGATATTCTCACGGAAGTTGGCAACATTCTAAAGCGTGAAAACCGCTTTACCGTTTTAACGGAAGGGCACACGGATGAACGCGGAACAGAGAACTACAACTTAGGGCTTGGAATGCGCAGGGCAGAGTCTGTTGTGAAATTCTTAACGAATTATGGCGTTGCATCTAGCCGCCTCACAAAAGTGAGCTATGGCGAAGAGCAACCCAAGGTAGCAGGCCACTCAGAAGAAGCTTGGGCGCAAAACCGCCGTGCAGCGTTTAGAGTTAAAATAAACAACTAGCTCTATGAAAATTCTTTTTTCTTTTGCATGCCTTTTGTGCGTGGTCTTTTGTTCTTGTTCAAACATAACGGTGCTACGTACAAAAGAAATTAGGAATGCAACCGATAGTTCTGCGGCAAGCATAAATAAAAGGATTGATTCCCTCGTGAGAGTCTTGGACTCACTGGAGATGGAGCAATCCAAGAGTTTATCGCGCTTGAAAGCAGACGTTACGGAACTAAGTTCCAGAATCGGCGACCAAGGCGATAAATCCGAAGCGCGTATGGAAGAAATATCATTTAGGCTAGACAAGCTTTTGGGAGTTGTGCACAAGACTGCAAAATTTGTAGCTAAACCTACGCAAAGCGAGCAACCAAAAGAACAAAATAGCGAAATGGAAGTTCTATACAACGCATCTCGCGCAGATTATTTGAGGGGTGAATATGTTGTTGCCTATAATGGCTTTAAGCAAATTTACGAATCGGTAAAAACGGGAGAGCTTGCAGAAAACGCTTTGTATTGGATGGCTATGTGCATGTTGGATGCCGGCAAAAAAGAAAACGCTGAGACTCTTTTCAAAAACCTTTTGGAAAAATTCCCGCAAGGCCCAAAAGTTTGCCCAGTGGAGTTCAAGTTAGCGAGCATGGCAGAAGAAGCCAAAGACAAGGCAAAGCAAAAAGCTTGGTTGCAAAAACTTCTGAACACTGCGCACTGCGTTTCTAGCAACGAATTCCAAAGAGCAGCGGATATTTTGCCAGGGCTTTGATTTAAACCATCAAGGCTTGTCCCATTTTCACTTCTTTGCCTTCATATTCGGCAAAGAGGTATTTGGTTCTTTGGAGAATTGCTCTGTTGCAAATTAGTATCACCGTACTGCCTGTTTCAAAGCGGGCAATTTCTTGACCTTTTGTGTAAGCGTAAATTTGCTGCTCCGGTTCCCATTTTGTGAAAAGAGCTTTGCGGCTTGCTATTGGTGGCATTGAGTTTGTGAACCAGTCTTTTTTGTAGTCAACGGCAATGCGCCCAACATTTGTGGCTCCTATTTTTACCAGCAGAACCTCGCCGCCATCGTATGTGTTGATTTGGGTTATTAACCTTTCGTTTATTGAGAAAAGCCCCTCTATTCTTTCAACGCTCCCAACATTCACGGGCCACAGCGTTCCGGGGCAATAATAAGCGGCGGTCACATTTCCCGAAACAGGAGAGTGTATGCGGTGATAGTTGTGCGGCGAAAGGTACACAGTTGCCCACACTCCTCCAACGAATCTTTGAGCGAGTTCTTTATTGCGGAGTAAATCTCTCAAACGATAGTATTTCCCCTTTGCCTGCATATATTCCGGTTTTTCGGTGAACATCCCAAAAGCCGTTAAAACTCCGTCCACAGGGCAAACAACCTCAGCATTGTCTTCTATAATTCTGGCACCCTTTTTCAGCTTTCTTGTGAAAAGCTCGTGAATATTGGCAAAGCCCTCTGCTGGAACCTCCGCTTCTTCCAAATTTATTTTATAACGTTTTGCAAACCACTGTGCAGACAAACCGCTAACAATAGGAATTTTTGCCCTTGAAAAATTCCCAAATGCCCTGCTAAGGGCATTTTTGGGCAAAAGTTTGAAAAGAGAATATGCAATGGAGTTCATTCTGGAAAAGATACTAAAATTTGCCAGCTAAATTCAAAAAATGCACATTTTTGCAAACACTTGTTTGCAAATAAGTATGCCTGCCACTTGGTAAAGCATTTATTTATAAGCTTTTTTAAAAAAATGTAGGCAAAATTCACTTTTTTTAGATTTTTTTCACTTTTTAGGATTTTTTTTGCCTTTTTTTACGTCTAAGTAATAGAACCAAAAAAAGGAGGTTTCTATGAAAAAAGAAAAGGCTAGACCTTGCAGTGGCAGTAACAGTTTTGTATCTTTAAAGGAGGTGGCAATATGGATATCATTTTGAACCTTATAGCTAACGAAGCTAACGTGCGGTTGCTAGTGACACTAGCATTCGTCAGTTGCGCTTATATGTTTATTAGAGGCCAAATGAAGGATATGGGACATTCCATAAAGAGCGACTTGGCAGCTATGAGCAAACGTATAGACGGCGTGGAAGCCTCTATAAAGGAATTAAAATACAACGACTTCGCCCATTTGAACGGCACTATTGAAGCCTTGACTTATGCTTTGGAGAAGAACGGCTCTCTAAAACACGAAGACAAGGAGTACGTAGATAGCAGGCTGGCTCATTGAAGCAGGGTTCGCCCTTCGGGCTGTCCTGCGGACATTAAAAAATTTGGGAATTATATACATAAATCACCACGCCTCCTTTCCAATATATGTAACAAATTCCAGCCTAGG
>CAZIMU010000216.1:0-3295 GCA_964540355.1 uncultured Fibrobacteraceae bacterium
CGACATATACAACACCTCAAATGGAAAGTGTCGCCATGTTCGCTAAATTCCGCCATCTTCGGAGTGTAAGATGAAAGAACTTTTAAAGAAAATAGGGACTTGGCTTTTCTTGGGACCAGCTTTAAATAAGCCATTCAATATAGATTATATTCTAAAAGTTGTAGTTGTAAATATAATTGCAATATTTGGAACATTGTACATTATATTTTTTTTCACGCCCTTCTTTTCACAAGACCTTTATCCCAATATTTATTGTATAATAGCTTACATTATGGCATTTCATTTTGTTCTTGCTTTTATTGTTATTCATACCGACAAAGGAATAGAATTTTTTAATATTGTAAAAAATTTTGTTGTTTTATTTCTTACGCTCTTTTACGGGCTTATTTATGCAGAAGTAATTTACGGTGATGTATGGTCATTTTTGGTTCCAATTATAATTATTTTTCTAATGGATTTTTTCCTTGGGCTTATCCTATGCATCTGCTATTTCTTTTTAATGCTGGCTATAGAATTTATTTTTGAGCCTCATAGCTTGGAATTGTTTTATCGCTATGTTTGCATCTACTGGTCACAGGTAATTATGGTAAGCTCTTACGAGGCACTCAGAATGTGGCATAACAAAAGGATGATAGAAGACAGAGAAAAAATAGAGATTTTGAGTTTAACCGACCATTTAACCAAACTTTACAATCGCAGATATTTTTCAGATGTCATTGAGAAGGAATTTGCAAGGGCAATTAGGCAAAAAGAATGTTTATCTTTTTTGATGCTAGATGCGGATGAATTTAAAAGCTATAACGACACTTATGGGCATTTGCAGGGAGATAAATTGCTCATTTCGCTTGCAGAAGTTTTTAAGGAAGTGGTTAAGCGTTCCGAAGATTTGGTTTTCCGCATGGGCGGCGAAGAATTTGGCGTTTTGCTTCCCAATACCGACATCAACGGGGCACGTTTAATAGCCGAAAAAATAAGGGCAGAAGTTCAAAACAACACAAAAATAACTGTTAGCGTGGGTTTAGCCTGTGTTTACCCTAAAGTTGGCGAAAACCCAGAAGAGTTGCTAAAACTAGCAGACAGCAATCTTTACAAAGCTAAAGGGACGGGCAGAAACAGAGTTGTTGGCTGAGGTTTACTATTAAAATTTACTATATTAGCTAGTCTATGAAATTCACCGCTAAAAAATCAATTCTTGCGCCAGCACTTTCTGCTGCCAAGCTGGTTGTACCGGCAAAGCCGGCAATTACGATAGCAGGCTGTTTTTTGCTCCGTTTAAAAGGGAACAATCTCGAAATCACGGCAAATGATGTAACGGGTCTTGGGCTTTGCCTAAATATAGAGGTAAGTGGAGAAGAAAACGGAGAGATAGCCGTTTCTGCTACTGATTTTTCCGATACCGTTGCCAATGCACCAGATGTAGAACTAGTTGTTTCCACAGAGGGTTTGAACCTAACCGTCTCTTGGGGTGATGAACGCGATTCAGACCTTGGGGGCAAAAATCCCGATGATTTTATAAAAACACCAGAAGTAGAACCAGATAGCCAAGTTTCGCTCAAAGTTCCAACGCTTAACTTCTTGCTTTCAAAGGTCGCTTTTGCTGCAAGTAAAAACAGCGATAATCGCCCTTCCTTAACAGGTCTTTTGTTAGAAGCAGAAGGTACCAAACTTGTCTCTGTTGGCACAGATAGCCACCGCCTCTCAAGGGTATATGTTCAACCAGAAACAGATGAGGATTTTTCTCTTTCGCGTTCTTCAATAGTTCCGCCACGTGCAATTCAAGCCTTGCTCTCTGCGGCAGCCGCAGTAGGAGATTCAGAGGCAACTGTTTATATGGGATTTACAGAAACTCATTTAAATTTCAAAACGCCAAAATCATCGGTCACGGCAAAACTTTTGGAAGGTCCGTATCCATCTTGGCGACCAGTTATCCCAACGAACTTGCCAATTTCAATAAAATTCAACACCGCAGAAATGCTGGATGTTTTGCAGAGGGTAAATGTTTCTGCCGATAAAACGACCCACAATGCAAGGCTCTCCATTCAAGATTCAGTGATAAAAATTTCTGCCGTGGGTTCTCGCCGCACAAGAGAAAAAATAGCTTGTGTTTGTGAAGGCGTAAACGACAATGAACCATTGCATATTGGCGTTAATGTAAGCTATCTTTTGGAAATCCTCAAAATTTGCGGTTCAGAAGAAACCGATGTTTTGGTGAATGGCGAACATTCCCTTTGCGAAATTTTACCCTCAGGTGATAGCAATGATTTGCTATTCCTGTTAATGCTAGTTAGACTTGCTGAATGAAAAAACTCAAAGCCCCTGAAAAAATAGGACAGTACTCAGTACAGGAATGTATTGGGCAAGGTTCTATGGGCGAAATTTGGCTTTGCCACGACCCCTCGCTAGATAGAATGTTAGTTGTTAAGCGTATGCAACTCGCTCTTCGTGGCTACGAAGATTTGGTGCAGCGGTTCAATAGAGAAGTTCAGGTTTTGGCGGCTATGAACCATCCTAACATAGTTCAAGTTTATGGCTATTGGATGGAGAAGGGGCAACTCAATTTATCTATGGAATTTATAAACGGCTGGAGCTTAAAGCAGGTTTTGGATAAATCTCCGTCACTTCCTGTTTGGGCAGTTTGCTCTGTTTTATGGGGTTGCTTGAATGCTCTTGTGCACGTTCATTCAAGGCGTTTTGTGCATAGAGATTTGAAACCCGGAAATATAATGGTTGATTTTGCTGGCCAAACCAAACTTTTGGATTTCGGAATTGCCCGCATTGAAAACCAAGAAATCACAATTCCCGGAACAGTTATAGGTACAGCCGCCTATATGAGCCCAGAACAGATTAGGGGTGAGAGCGCAACCGAACTATCTGATATATTCAGCCTTGGCATAATTGCTTTTGAAATGCTTGTCGGCAAGCATCCTTTCAAAGAGGAAAATGTTGAGCGAACCTCAAAAAACATTTTGAGCAAAAGCATATCTCCCTCAGACTTTCCACCAAGTATTCCAAACGAACTTCGCCGCCTTGTGTGCAGAATGTTAGCCAAAGACGCCTCTAAAAGAATAAGCTCGGCTTATAGCTGCTTAATGAAACTGGATTCCATTATGGATGGTTTGCCACGCGAACTTTCGCATCCGCTGAGTTCCTGGCTTAGGTCTGTGCGCAAAGAAATGCCCTTGCCTGCCGCTCCCGTTTGGAAAAAATCCGTGCCGCAATTCGCTTGGCTTGCAGGCTCAACGGGAGCTGGGTTTATAGCGGGTTTGATTTTCTATTTTATTTTTATGCTAAAATA
>CAZIMU010000217.1:0-3277 GCA_964540355.1 uncultured Fibrobacteraceae bacterium
CGATAAGCCAACAGCGTGGCGTTGATTTGCAAATTCAACAATCAAAATTCCATTTTTGGTCACAAGACCAACGAGCATCACAAGACCAATTTGGCTGAATATGTTTATGGTGTGCCCACCCACAAACAGCGCAACAAGAGCACCAAAGAGAGCTAGCGGCACGGTGAGCATAATGGTAAAGGGGTGGCGGAAACTCTCAAATTGGGCGGCTAAAAGCATATATACAATCAGCAGAGCAAGACCAAAAACCATAGCCAAGCTGCCGCTTGCCTCCATAAAATCGCGTGAGGTTCCCGCGAGTTCCGTTTTGAAATTATCGCCTAGCTCTTTTTTTATTATGCCGTGCATTTCTTTAATAGCATCGCCAAGGGCAATACCCTCTGCGGGGCTTGCAGAAATTGTTGCAGATACATAGCGATTATATCTGTAAATTTGCGGAGGAACAGCTTGTTCTTTGAGTGTTACCATTTGGTCTAAGGAAACCAAATTATCGGTTGCATTTTTTATATAAAGAGCTTGAAGGCTGGCGGGTTCATTTTTGTTGCGTGCATCTATTTCGCCTATAATTTGATATTGCTTTCCGTCTTTCAAAAAATATCCATAGCGAAGGCCGCTATACGCGAGCTGCAATGCCTGAGCGACCTCTTTGGGAGCAACGCCTGAAGCTCGCAAAAAATCCCTGTCCATTTCCACATTTAATTGCGGTTTTGTGAATTTCAAATTCACATCCGACATAGTGAGCAAACGGCTACTTCCAATTTTATCCATTAAATCTGGTAGGCGTTTTTTTAGAGAGTCAAGCTCGCTTGTTTGCACCACAACCTGCACAGGAAGCCCGCTTCTTGCACCAACTTGTATGGTTTGGTTTTGCTGAATGGAAACGCGGACTCCCTCTACCTTTGAGAGGACTTTGCGCAAATCGTTTGCTATCTGTTGTTGCGAGCGTTTGCGCTTTACAGGCTGCACCAACATAATTTGAACATTGCCGTTATTTGCCGCACCAGCAAAGCCAGGCGATGTTTGAACCAAAATTCTGTCTATCTCTGGGACACTTTCTCTTACCAACTGCTCTATGAATTTCATTTTATCATTCATATAAGAAAACGGGGCACCTTCGTGAGCGGTTATTTGCACCGTTACCCTTGAACGGTCTTCTAATGGCGCGAGTTCGCTTGGCATTTTTGTAAATGCTAAAACGGCAATTCCTCCGCATATTAAAATCACAGGTATGGAAAGTGTTGGGTGGCTCAAAGCCTTGTTCAAAAATTTTGAATAATTGGCAGAAAGAGAATTGAAAAAAGGTTCTGTTGCTGCATAAAAGCGGTTATGTTTGCCGCGCCTTAATATTCTGCTGGAGAGCATACTGCCAAGAGTTAGAGCAACAAAAGCCGATATTAAAACCGAACCGCCTATAACTATTGCAAATTCCCTGAACAAGCGGCCTGTGAATCCTTGCATAAAAAGCAAAGGAGTGAACACAGCGCAGAGCACGAGAGTTGTAGAAATTACAGCGGAGAAAATTTCGTTAACACCTTTGTCTGCGGCTTCTTTTGGTTCCAAGCCCTTTTCAATTTTCGCATAAATATTTTCCAAAACAACAATGGCATCGTCCACCACAATTCCAATGGCAAGCACCACTCCCAAAAGCGTTAATATGTTTATGGAAAAATCCAAAATCCAGATGATAAAAAACACGCCTATCAGAGATATAGGCACGGTTATCATAGGAATGAATGTTGTTCTAAAATCTCTCAAAAACAAAAATATCACCGCAACCACAAGCGAAAAGGCTATTACTATGGTTTCTTCCACTTCGCTCAAAGCCATGCGCACAAAGTGAGTGTTGTCAAAAGTGATTTGAATAACAACACCCTCTGGCATATCTTTTTTTATTTCCTCTACCCTTTTCAAAACTTCGTCTGCAATTTTTATTTGGTCTGCGCCTGGCTGGGCAACAACGGGCAAAGATATCATAGGTCTGCCGTTCATTCTAAGGGTATTTTTTTCATTTTCAGCGGCGAGAACAACATCTGCCACATCTCCAAGGCGAACATATTTGTTTGCATTGTTGGATAAAATAACATTTCTAAAATCTTCTTCGCTAACGAGCTTTGAACTTGAACGTAGCGTTACTATTGCCGCACTGCCTTCCAATTGCCCAGCTGGAAGTTCCGCATTTTCTCGGTCTAGCGCACTTCTTATGATATTCAAGGTTAAACCATATCCTGCCATCTTTACAGGGTCTATGTATATTCGCATTGCATATTTTTTTGCTCCCCACATTCCTATTTCCGCAACGCCTTCCACAGTTTGGAGCCTCTCCTGCACTCTCTCGCCCAAATCGGTTAATTCCAAAAGGCTCATATTATTGCTGCCAAGGGAGAGCACAAGTATGGGCGTGGCGTTTGCATCTGCTTTGGAAACAACGGAGGCATCTGCTTCTTCGGGGAGCAATCTTTGCGCTCTGGAAACCTTGTCGCGAACATCGTTTGCGGCACGTTCCAAATTTGCGCCCAAATTGAATTCAACGGTTATGTTGGATTGCTCGTCTCTGGAGGTAGAGGTTATGGCTCTAATTCCATCTATGCCGTTTATTGCAGATTCCAAAGGTTCTGTTATTTGGTTTGCGATTATTTCTGCATTTGCGCCCGTGTAGGTTGTGCGCACATTTATTATTGGCGGGTCTATTGCGGGGTACTCCCTAACACCCACTTGCTTTAGCCCTATCAAACCGAACAGCACAATAAAGGCAGACAGCACCAAGGTTAAAACCGGTCGCCTAACGCTGGTGGATGCTATGCTCAAAGGTTATTTCCCGTTAAAGCTTCTTTTGCCAGCTTGTCTGCTTTGTCGTTCCATTGATCATTGCTGTGGCCTGTAACTTTTTTGAATTTTGCCCAAATTTTTATATCGGCAATTCTGTTCACATAAATTTGAGAGACCGTGCTGTTGGCTTTCCATTGACCTGTTGCCCAGCAAGCTATGCCTTCGTAATCGTGGCAAATTGTGCCTTTGCGTTTCTTTTTTGCTAAAAACTCCATTGCCTTCCACGCGGCATAGAGTTCTCCATCTATGTTTCTGCTAAAAGCTGGCTTAGGAGTTGTTCCCGAATCTTTGGCTATTTCAACACCATCGTCCACAGCAACCCAAGACCAGCCAGCATATTCGCTATGAGGCATAAAAGAGCCGTCCACATAAATGTAAAGCCCTTTCAGCTTGGGTTTTTTACCGCTAATCCAAGCCTCTGCATCGTCCATTGTTGCAAAAGATTTGTATT
>CAZIMU010000218.1:0-3241 GCA_964540355.1 uncultured Fibrobacteraceae bacterium
GCGCAATAGATACCCAATGGAAAGAGCATTTATACGGAATGGATCATTTGCGTGATGCAACCCGTTTTCACGGCTATGCGCAAAAAGACCCTCTTATTGTTTACAAAGCCGAAGGCTTTAAGATGTTTCAGGAATGTTTGGAAACCATTGCCTCAAGCACAGTTATGAGGATTTTAAATGTGCGTGTTGAAATAAACGGCCAGCACATTCCTCTTGCCGCCATACAAGTTCCTCAAAAGCCGACTATGACTTTTGAAAACAGAGGAGCGGCCGCACCAAGTACTGGAACGCCACAAGGCGCAAAGCCTCAGCCAAAATCTGTAGCAAAACCGGCCCCTGTTGTAAACCAAGTGGCAAAAGTAGGCAGAAACGACCCTTGCCCCTGCGGTAGCGGAAAGAAGTATAAACAGTGTCACGGTGGGTAGGTTTTTCTATCTTTCTTGTATGCCCAAATTTTTTATCCTGTTTTTTTTGCTCGCCTTGCCAGCAATGGCAGCACAAGCAGATTCTCTGCTCCAATGCTCTGCTAACTATTTTGGCAAAAATGCGGAATTCAAATTCAATTTTCAAATGCTAATCAGAGTGTCAAGCACTGGCGAGGAAATTCAAAAAAGTGGAACGCTCATAACATCTAATCAAAATAAATTCTCCTTAAAAATGCCAGATTTACAAGTGATGAGCGATGGAGTGAATTTGTGGCAATATAACCCTTTGCAAAAACAAGTGCTAATAAAATTAACAGCAGATTTGGAAAATAAACTCCAGCCAAGTGAAATTCTTTTTCGTTATTTGAACACAAAAGCCATTGACGCAAAAAAGGAATTTTGGAAAGGCAAAAATGTTCACGCCTTGAACCTAAACCCGAGCAAATACAAAGACCAGTTCAAAGCTATGGAAGTGTGGCTTTTGCCCACAAACTGCTCCCCTGTTCGCTTGCACACAATAGACAATTTTGGCAATGATACATGGTATTCAATTGAAAATTTGAATAAAGGAAAATTTTCGGATAAAGAGTTCAAATTCATAGTTCCGCTTGATGCGGATGAGATTGATATGAGGTAGCGAAAAAGGTTATGTCTAATAGAAAAATTTTGGTGGCAGAATATCTAGCTAGCTATGATGACCCAGCCAAGAAGGCGCAGATATGCCTTGAGATGGTTCAGCGGAGCGGCTGTAATCTCGAATTTGTGCCCGAAGAATTCAAGACTTATGAACTCTGCCTTGAAGCGGTTAAAAAAGATGGCGATGCGCTTGAATATGTACCAGAAAAACACAAAACGACTGAACTAAGCATTGCAGCGATTAAGAAAGTTGGTTATACGCTTAAATATGTACCCGAAGAACTCAAGACTGATGAACTCTGCGATATAGCGACTAATAAGGCTGAACGTGCGTTTACATGGACACCTGTGGAATATTTGTTCAAAAAAATTGAGCAATATGGCTCTTTGCATCTGCTTAAAGATATGCCAGAACTAATGACTTACGATCTATGCTTTAAAGCGGTTAAGAAGAATGACGATGCACTTCAATATGTGCCAGACAAATACAAGACTGTGGAACTCTGCTTTGAAGCGGGCAAGCACAATAATTTTGCCAATGTATCTGAATATGTGCCAGATAACCTAGTGGAATTGTTTGGAGAAAGTAAATTGTGTGTTGATGATACCCTTGAAAAATTTTTCTCTGAGGCGATTAAAAATGGTAGCCATATACTTAAATTTGTACCAGAAGGTATGAAAACTTACGAACTTTGCCTTGAAGCTGTAATCTCTGACGAACTTGGCTGGACAGTTGAATATGTGCCTGAAAATTTTAAGCAAGCGATTTGCCTTGAAGCGGTTAAACATAATGGGGCTGCGCTTAATCGTGTGCCAGAGGAACTCAAGACTTACGAACTCTGCCTTGAAGCTGTAGCAGCCGAAGCGTACGACGGAGATTATGGACTTAATTATGTGCCAAATAAACACAAAACGGCGGAACTATGCCTTGCAGCGATTAAGAAAGCTGGCTGCGCACTTGAATTTGTGCCAGAAGAACTCAAGACCTACGAACTCTGCCTTGAAGCGGTTAAACAGGCTGGCTATGCACTTAAATATGTGCTGGAAAAACATAAGACAAATGAACTCTGCATTATAGCGGTTAAGAATTATCGCCGTGCATTTGAATTTGTGCCAGAAAATCTAGTAGAAGAAATAGAGAAACTAGCCACCCCTGATGAGCAAGAAAAGTAAAACCGCTTTTTTAGCGAAATTTCGCATACTTGACAAAAATTTAAAAATTTTCTATATTTGCCAATGTACAATTCATAAAGTTAATTGTCATTATAGAAATATCATTTATTGTTAATTAAAATTTGTTAAGGTTTTTTTAACCTAGGGAGAGTGTTATGAAAAAAGGTACTTTCACCGACCCAAGAGATGGCAAGGTGTACAAAACCGTGAAAATAGGAAAGCAAGTTTGGATGGCAGAAAACCTTGCTTATAATGCCGAAGGCAGCAAATGCTATGATAACGATGAAAGCAACTGCCAAAAATACGGCAGGCTTTACGATTGGCTCACCGCTATGGAAGCCTGTCCAGAGGGTTGGCATTTGCCTAGCGAAAAGGAATGGGAGGAACTTTTCGATATTGCAGACAAAAGCGGCATTGGAAAGAGAGACGATTCTAGCGAGATCGGAAAAAAACTCAAAGCGAAAAACAGATGGGATGGATACGAAGGCAACGGCTCAGACGACTTCGGTTTTTCGGCTCTGCCAGGTGGTTATGGCAAACCCTATGACAGTTTCAGCGGCATAGGCGGAGAAGGTTCCTGGTGGAATTCTGATGCGGACTATTACTATTCCCCAGAGATTAATGGAAACTCAGACGGAATTCGATTTCATCGTAATGACAATGAGGGAGATTTGTTAAGTGTTCGCTGCTTGCAAGGCCATTCACTAATAGATATGCCAGAAAACCTAAAGACGGCAAAGTTATGCCTTGAAGCGGTCAAGAAGAATGGCTTTGAGCTTAAATATGTGCCAGAAGCATTAAAGACGGCAGAATTATGCCTTAAAGCAGTTAAGAGGAGTGGCTGTGCGCTTGAATTTGTGCCAGAAAATCTAAAAACGGCGGAAATATGCAACGCAGCGGTTAAGGAAAATGGACGTGCAATTGAATTTGTGCCAGAAAATCTTAAAACTATGGAAATGTGCAATGCAGCGGTTAAGAAGTATGGACGTGCAATTGAATTTGTGCCA
>CAZIMU010000219.1:0-3237 GCA_964540355.1 uncultured Fibrobacteraceae bacterium
AAAAAGTTATCTTATGAACGTAGGAGTGTAGTATGAGTAGTTTTTTGCATTTTGGAGCAGACGATCAAGCTTTCGTGTTAGCAATGGCAATTCGCTTTGTTATTGACATCATTTTCGCTTATGTCTTAATATGTGGCATTTATGCGAAAGAACATCGAATAAGGGAGTATTCCTTCACCTTCTTTATATCAAATATTTTGATATTTTTGGTGACCTCGGCTTTGGCTTCGGTTAAGGTGAAAACCGGTTTTGCATTTGGGCTTTTTGCCATTCTCTCCATTTTGCGCTACAGAACGGAGCAAATTCAAATTCGAGAAATGACCTTCCTCTTTGCCTCCATAATCCTTGGGGTTATAAACTCTCTGGCAACAGATGAGCTTTCCCTATTCACCGTTCTTTTGGCAGATGTTATGCTCTGTGCTAGCATTTTCATTGCTGAAAAAGCATTCATAGGCAACACAGACCAAATACTTCTATTCTACGATAACTCCAAGCTCTTGGCAAAAGACAAGAAAAAAGAACTCTACGAAGACATAAAAAACCGCTTCGGCTACGAAGTGCTAAAAGTGTCTATAGTGAGAATGAACTATCTAACAGACAGCGCAGAAATCAAGTTGGTGTACAAAAGGTAAAACATGGCTAGTGGGAAGTGGCTAGTGGCTAGTGGTTTGATCCTGCTTATGGGGGTTCAGACAGCCTTTGCCAAAAAAGATAAAACCGCAGCCGTAAAAGACACCACTACTAAAGACTCTGTTACTGCTGCGGTTATTGCAGAAATAGAGCCAAAAATAGAACCGAAAAAAGAGTCAAAAAAAGAACAAAAAAAAACAGTTGCAAAAGATACCACAATCATAGCTGTGAAAGCGGTTAAAAAAAATGAGTTCAAAGATGAAACCGAAGTTAAAATAGATGGTATTTTAGAAATTGGCTTTGACAATAACTATAAAGTGAATAAAAAAACTACCGAATATAAAAAAATAGGAAGGGCAGAAGTTGGGGCATCTTTTAGGCCTGTGAAAAAGGTGAGGGCAGAGGTTGGCTTTGAGTATAACAGCAAAGACAGTGTACCTGAAATAGACAAACTTTATGGTCAATATAACCCTTTAAACGTTAGCACCATTCGCTTTGGATATATGAAAAAATCCTTTGGCTTGGAAGAGAGAGCTGGTCTTGACGAGCGTTTTTTTCATAAACGCTCAATAATACACGATTCTCTGAAATATTTTGGCTTTTTGGATCACGATTTAACGCTGCAATACCGCCATGAATTGACCAAAAAATTGGAACTGAGGGGCGGATTTTCTTGGACAAAAGACTCCACCCGCTACCTGCAAAACTACAGCGCAGAATATGACGATAAAAAGAATAATCTGATTTTAGCCGCAATAATAGGGCACTACCTGCAACCTAACCCTAAAAAAGATAACAAAGATATCAGAAATACGCTTTTTGTTTCTTCGCTTTCTTATAAACGCACAGATAAATTGCTTGCAGGCGAAGCGGAACTAACTTATGGCTCCAATCCAGCTATAAAATCTTATTACGACAAGGATGCTACTATTTTTGGAGCGAGATTAAAGGAAAATTTCTTTATAAATACAGGCTTAAATACTTTGCAGCAGGTTATTCCCGTTGCTGAGGCGGTTCTTTATAGCAGTGATTTTAAGAAAGATAGCACTGATTTTACCACTCAGTTCAGAGCTGGCTTAACCCTTGGTTTTGCTAAAAAATCGGCTTTTCAGTGGCGAAATAACTATGGAGTAGTCTCTAAAATAAGCAATGGGGAAAAAGAACTTTGGCGAAGACGCTTTGATACCGAGCTTTTGGTGATTTTTTAGGCAGTAAATATCACAAAATATCGCAAAAACCCGCGTTTTAATATTTTTTTACTCCAAATTGTAATATATTTGTAATAATAATATATATTATATAGATAATCGGATTTTCCACTTGGAGGTGTTATGAACATCAAATCAATTCTAACGGTAATAGCCTGCCTCAGTGTTTTTTCATTTGCGCTTCCTGAAATAAGGGTTACTACAACTGGTAACCAAAACCCTGACGGTAATACGCAGCAAGGTGGCGGTGGTATGTGGGGTGGCGGTGGTATGATGCCTGGTTTTGGAGGTGCCACAACATACAAATATTTCGCCGTGGACAAAATTGAACTTAAGGACAATGACAATTCAAGAAACAATTTAACCAGCAACACCACTTCTGGTTCTGTGAGAGACTCCATAAAGGTACGCGGAAATTCCACTGCGGGTATGCCGAAAAAACCATATAGAATAAAATTCGCCACAAAAAAATCTCTCTTTGGCAAAGAAGAGGCAAGAAGCTGGGTTCTGCTCGCCAACTGGTACGATGGCACATTCATGCTGAATGCCATTGCTTTTGAGATGGGTAGGAGAATGGGGCTTGAATTTACAAACTCGTCTCAGATGGTGGATCTGTGGATAAACGGCACCTACAAGGGTCTTTACCAACTTACGGAGCAAGTTCAGTCCCATAAGGGGCGCGTTGATTTAAAAGAAAAGCATAATGGGTGGCTCGTTGAGTTTGATTATCACGACCCAGACGCAGACGAAAGGAATCAGGCTTTTAACACTAGTAAATACGACATTAAAGCACTTATAAAATGGCCCCAGCTAGACGACACCTCCTTTACTAAACAGCCAAACAATACTTCGCAACTTAACTTTGTGAAAAACGATGTTAACAACTTGATGAACAAAATGTCAGAAGGAGGATTTCCAAACAATGGCTATCGCGACCTGATTGACCTTGAGAGTTATGCCAAATATGTGTTGATTCAATTGGTTTTGGATAATTTTGATTTCAACAGCAAGGCGCAAACTGGCTTTTTGCTAGGTTCAAATTACTTATATAAAATAGACTCGTGCGGTTCAAGAATTAAGGCTGGTCCGCTTTGGGATTTTGACTTGGCAGCAGGCATAGAGAGAATGTCTAATGGAGGTATGGGAGGTTTTGGCGGCACAGGCTCTTTCCCTGCACACTATAAAACTTACCAAGACTCCATAACCCCAACCCATGCATTCTATAGAAGGCTTTGGGAAGACCCTGTATTCAAAGCCAAATATCTGAAAGCCTGGAATACTTATAAAAGCGATTTCCAAGCTATGCCCGGTTTTATAGACGGCATAAAATCTAAGATAGAGGGCAGCATTCAGGGCAAGGGTAACCAACTATGGGGTAACAACCAAATGGCTGGTAATG
>CAZIMU010000220.1:0-3222 GCA_964540355.1 uncultured Fibrobacteraceae bacterium
ACTTGCTAGGGGGCAAAACTCCATAAGGCGTTTTGCAACAATGTTCCGAGGTAGAACCATAATGAATACTATAATCCCATTGCTCCTTTTCTGCTTCCTTGCAGCATTTGCAGAAGAAATGGTTTCCGTTTTGCCAGAAAGCATAGTTCAACGCGGTGAAATGGAAAGCAACGAGAGAATACTTGAAATAAAAAGCTCCGACTGGGAAGGAAAAAATTTGTCCCTTGCCGATGTGCTGGCTACTTATGCAGGAATCCAAACAAGGCAGCTTGGCGGAATGGGGAGTTTTCAAAGCATATCAATAAGGGGAATGCCGGGCAAGCAAATAGCACTCGCAATAGACGGCGTGGTTTTGCAAAGCTTTGGAGCGGCAGATTTGGGCAGCATAGATTTGAACCAGTATGAAAAAGTGGAAGTGTACAAAGGTTTTATACCTGCGAAGTTTGCAGCCAACGGAATGGGCGGGCTTATAAACCTCGTTTCAAAAGATGCCGCTGCAAAGGGCGGCAAATTCTACGCATCTTATGGAAGCTACAACAGCAGAATTCTCTCAATGCAAGCAGGCTCGCCTCTAAGCGACTCCCTGTTTTGGACAAGCAACTTTAACTACCGCGCCTCAGACAACGATTTTCCCTATCTCAACCGCAACGGCACTCAATACAACACAGAAGACGATTTTTGGACTAAACGGGAAAACGCGGATTATTCGCAAATCTCTGGCAACCATTCTTGGACATTTGTGCAAAAGAGAAATATTATTTTAAGAGCCGAACACCACAGCGAAGCGGGCGGCATTTCTGGGCGCGAATATCAGGTAATCAAAACAGCGCGTTCTGCAAATGATGCAATTCTCGCGAGTTTGGAAATTGAACCCAAAGATAAAAAATTTGATTTTGGATTTCAAGGTTTTTCTGGCATTGAGAAAAGCATGAGTGTGTGGCACGAGCCTATTGATAAAATGGGTTATGCGCAGGAGGAGCGCACGCAAAGCGGACTTTTGGTGAAAAATGGAGGGGGGCAGGGTTCTTTTTATTTTGAAAACAACTTTTTAGAAACAGAACTCCACGCTTATCTGAGCTACCAATATTTGGAATCCAGAAATAACTCTGTTATACTTTCCAATTACGAACTTTCAAACACCGTTTTCCAAGCCTCATTTGCAGGAACTTTTGCTCCCATTGATTTTTTCAATATAAGGGCAAATGCTGCGAGCAGACACAGCAAGCAAAAACTGGAAAGCGGACGAGTTCGCACTTTTTATATGGATGGCGAATTTAAAGAGCGTTCCAAAGATTTATTTTCCGGCAGGGCATCGGCGAATTTTGGAAAGGCAGATTCCGAGTGGAGCAGTTTTTTTGCGTTTGGGCATTATTTCAGAGACCCATCTGTTTTTGAGCTTTTCAGCACAGCTTTTGGAATTGTGTCTAACCCGAATTTAAAACCTGAACAGGGCGAGCAGGCAGAGGCTGGAGTTGGCTACAAAACAAAGAAAAGCAGGCTTTCTGCCACGCTTTTTGCAAACAGCATTAGAGACCGCATAATTTATTACACTAGCGGCATGGTCACAAAGCCCATAAATGCGGAAAAGGGCAAGGTATATGGAGTTGAAACCGAGCTTGGAAGCGAACTTTTCAGCTGGCTGAAAGTGAGTGCAAACGCAACTTTCCAAAATCCCGAAAATTTGCCAAGCGAACCGGAGCAGCAATATTACAGCTCCATGCTTTTTATGCTCCCATTTTCCTTTGAATTAACGCTAGACGGCGAAGCCCACAGCGAACTTTACCGCGACAAAGCGCAGAGAAAATCCATTCCAGCAAAGTCATTTTACCACGCCGGACTTGGCTACAAACCAACTCCAAATACAAAATTATTCTTTTACGCAAGAAACTTGAACGGAGGCGAATACCAAAACATTTACGATGCCTACCCAACTCCGGGTAGGGTTTTTAGTTTGAGTTATTCGCATAGTTTTTGATTACCAGTCTATTTCGGCTACGCCGCCTATTCTTTGCATACTGTCGTTTGTGTATTGGTGAACTTCAAAAGCGTTTCCGTCTGGGTCTGTGAGCCATACTTGCCAAGTGTTGTCGCAACCCATTTTTTTATCCGTATGCAAAATGCCGTGTGAGTCTAGCAGTTGCACTAAATGATCTATGTCTTTGCTTTCAAGGCAAAAGTGCATAATTCCGGTATTCACAGGAGCGTCCATCTCAGGATTTTCAAAAAGCTCTATATAATGATTATCGCAAACTTCAAGATAGTGCCCATAATGCTTGCCCTGCCTGGTGAATTTGAATTTCGGCTTGAAACCCAATTTTTGGTAATACTCCATTGAGCGTTCAAGGTTTTTCACATTTAGACTAACATGGGCAAGCGACAACATTTTCAATCTCCTTTGGGATAAAGATAGAAAAATATTTTTTGGAAAATACTATATTGCCCCAATGAGAGTTCTTGTTTTGAATTGCGGTTCGTCTTCGGTGAAGTTTGCCATAGTGGATACTAAAACCGGAGCATCTTCTGTTAGCGGTTTGGTGGAAGAAATAGGCGGGAATGCCCGTTTTAAGGCAAAAAGGGGGGGGGAGAAGCACGAAAAAAATATAGATGCCCCAGACCACACCCACGCTCTTGCCACCATACAGAGCTTTTTTAAGGAAACGGGCGAAGACAAAGATATAGCGGCTGTTGGGCATAGGGTGGTGCACGGCGGTGAAAAATTCTCAAAATCCGTTTTGATAAATGACGAAGTTATAAAAGCAATAGAGGAATGTTCCGTGCTTGCCCCCCTGCACAACCCCCCCAATTTGCAGGGCATATCGGCTGCCAAAAAAAGTTTTCCAAACCTTGCACAGGTGGCTGTTTTTGACACGGCTTTCCACGGTAGCCTGCCAAACCACGCCTATCTTTACGGGCTTCCTTACAAATTCTACGAAGATTACAAAATACGCCGCTATGGATTTCACGGCTCTTCTCACCGCTTTGTGTCAAGAAAAACCGCCGAAATTTTGGGTCAAAACTTGAAAGATTTGTGCCTAATAATAGCCCATTTGGGCAACGGCTGTTCAGCTGCTGCCGTAAAATTCGGGCTTTCAGCAGATACCACCCTTGGCTTAACACCCTTGGAGGGTATGGTTATGGGAACGCGCAGCGGTTCAATAGACCCTGGGATAATCCTCCATTTAATGAAATCTCTGGGCTACGACCACGATAAATTGAACAAGC
>CAZIMU010000221.1:0-3200 GCA_964540355.1 uncultured Fibrobacteraceae bacterium
TTGGTATCATCTCGTTTAAGTCTTCGTCTTCTCTCATAGCTAATCTCCTATAAAATTGTCTATACTCTATAATACGAGTGAGCGAGAAAAAAACATAGGGTAAGCACGGAAAAATCGTATTTTTTGTGATATTGGTCACTAATTTACAATATATCTTTCTCTCATATAATCAATCCAATGTTTATATTGTTCATTTGGGCAATATTTATCAAGTAATTCAAATAATTTCTCATAAGTTAAGAACTGACATTTATATTTAGAGTCATTCTTTAAAAATTTTACATATTCTTTGCTCATTTCTCCAAAATGCTTATTTCCTTCTGGATATATTGTAAGGGAGATAAAGTCCTTAAATTTATCATTGTCTTTTTGCCTTATACTTTCGCCAAGTATATGGTTCCGCCATATTTGCCTGTAATTATCTTCTTTTAATTTACCGATACAATCTTTTTCATATGTATCTGATTTTTCGGTTACTTTATAATATATTGATTCTGGGTTGTTTATTTCCTGTATTTGTTTTTTGTCTTTTTTTTCACTAAGTTTATATTCACGTTCAGTATATTTTACTTCAATTCCAATGATACATTTGTTGCCATCAGTACGAGTATATTCAATGTATGCATCAAAAGATGTATCATCATTTAAATAATTTTCTTCTGGCACGTATTCTATTTTTAGCAAATCAATTGATTTTATTTTATCACCAATAATTTCATTAAAGATTTTCTTAAAATATTCTTTATCTTTATCCAAAGGTATAAACATATTAAAAGGAATATGCGCACTACGAAGCATATTCTGATATAAGGGTTTACTAAAATTAGGGAATCTACCTTTTACAGAAACAGAATCTTTTCCAGCATCAAATATCTTAAAAACATCTTCACCCAAATCATTCCTATAAAAATTTTTTCCATTTTCTGCATCATTTTTTGATAAATAACTCCCATATTCATCATATTCTAGTAATTTTAGCTCCTCTAGCCGATATTTTGACTGATGCAATCTCGCTTTTTTTAAGAAGCCAGAAGGGTCTTCCCTATCATCTTCTTTTGGGCGTTGTGTTCCAATTTTGTCCATAATGTTTCTCCTAAAAAAAGTGAATTTGTTGTAATATAGAAAATTCCTATCCATAAGGAATATTGAAGATACCCTCGGCTTTGAGTTGTAAGTATTCGTAACCGGCTTCATCCATATTTGCGGAAAAATAACCTTGACGACAAGTAGCCCAAGAATAAAGCTCAATCAATGGACCAAAGACACCTGGGCATTTGCTGTAAAAAGCATAAGCTTCCGCATACGATGGGTTTAATGGTAGGTCGCCTTCATCATCTGTTTTTTCACTCATATTTAATCTCCTACCATTCCATATGAGTCTCTAACAAAGCGTTTTTAAAAAGTTTTTTAAATTCTTCTGGACTTTCTGTGTGAATAGGTACAATATGTTTAGGCTTTATGATATTTGCAACATTTTGAATAGTTTCAACATCGGCGTGACCGCTTGTGTGCATATATGTATGTTTATAGGGGCTTAGAAGTTTTATTAATCTCTCATTTTTTGATTCATTATTTTTATCTAAATAGCCTTTCCACATTGAATATACTATTAAACTATTCTCAGAGTTATTTGTGAAATATCTTTTCAGTATGTTTTTACTTGGAGAATTGCCGCGGATTAAAAAGCAAAAGCCATTTTTTGGCGAAGGCTTTTCGTTTCGCTCAAAAGGCACAAAATTGTAAAATGAAGATTTTTTGCCGTGACTCTCGGTGACGATTTTTAGAATTTCCTTTTGATAGACATCTTCGTCAAAGATAATAAAGGGTCTTTCTCTGTTAAACACTTTATTGTATGCGTGATAGAATACCATTATTCTGTCTATGTTTGTTGAGGAGCATAGAATAAAAAAGTATTTATATTTTTCGCTTTTAAATAATTCCTCAGCTTCTCGCATCAGTTCGAATTCTGTTTGTGCTTTTTCTTTTCTTGAAATGTTTGTGCCTTCGCAAATCAGGTAATCTATGTTTTGGGCGTATTTTTCAAAAAAGCCGCTTTTGAGCATTTTTCCGCCTCTTGGTCCGTGCAGGCGAAAATCGCCTGTGTAGAAAATTCTTTTGCCTTTTGCTTCTATTAAAAAGCTGTATGCGTCATAAGCGGAATGGTCTGTCATTAGCGGGGTTACTTTGATATCGCCAAAAGTTAATTTATGTCCGGGTTTAAAGGTTTTTGTTTTTTCCAAGAATTCTACTTCTTTTGGGTCTATTAGTTCCCTTTTTGAACTTGCCAGCCGTTTTGTTTTTACCATATTTATTTTTTTGGCTGTTTCGCCCATATAAATATTGTCGGTTTGGGCTTGCGTTATTCTCCCGATATGGTCGCCGTGGTAATGGGTTATTAGCAAATGGCTGTTTTCGGCATTTCCGGCTGTTAAGCCGTCTATGTTTACTTTTGAGTAGTCTTTTTTCTTGTCGCCCGTTAAATCTGCCCCAAGGTCAATAAACACCCTTGCCTTTTCAGTTGAAATTTCCGTTACGCACCCACCTATGTGATTTGCGCCTCTATGAATTGTTATGCTCATTTTTCCTCCTTAGCATATTTAATATAATTGTTCACAATACTTGACTTAACTTTAAGTTTAACGCCGTCAATGATATTGATGAATGTGTATTTGCCTCTTCTAAGCCTAAACGGCTTTGTTAACTGTCGGCCTATAAACCTCATATTTACCCACGCTGTGGTTGGTTTAGATCCCTTCTTGAGACATATGCATGTAATGTCTTTGGATAAGTTCATAATTTTAATCTCCTATAAACTTAAATATAGATTTGGTCGGCGACAATGTATGTCGCAGAATTTAAGAAATTTGATATTTTCTTCTGGATTTTCATTCATAGCTAATCTCCTATAAAATTGCCTATACTCTATAATACGAGTGAGCGAGAAAAAAACATAGGGTAAGCGAGGAAAAATCGTATTTTTTGTGATATTCGTCACTAAATTTTAGCAAGTTCCCGAATTTTTTGCAAAAGTGCTTTGGCTAGGATTACATCGTAAGATTCTTGCAATGCCTCTTTCAAATCTGCAATTGCTTTAAATTCTATACTTACTGATGTGCATTAGGTGGCAAAAGTTTACAAACAAAATGCAGCATATAATGGCATAGTTTTTATATTGTTTTCAAAGCCGAAATTTTTTGTGC
>CAZIMU010000222.1:0-3193 GCA_964540355.1 uncultured Fibrobacteraceae bacterium
TGATTGGAGCTGCCTTTATAGGCATAGTTGTTGCCGCTCCTCCCATCAACATTCCAGCTTTTACGAGCTTTAAAGTAGGCAATAGTTATATGTTCCCCATTCTCTTTGTAACGGTAGCTTGTGGAGCGGTTTCTGGTTTCCATAGCCTTGTTGCATCGGGCACATCAAGCAAGCAAATTTCCAACGAAAAACACATATTGCCTATTGGATTCGGTGCAATGCTGGTAGAAAGTTTTTTGGCGGTCATAGCTCTCATAACCGTTGGAGCAATAACTGTGGGCGGTAAACTCCCGCAGGGAATTGTGACTCCTCCTCAGGTTTTCGCCTCCGCAGTTGCAGGTTTTTTGGTAAAGGCTGGGTTGCCAGAAAATATCACATTCACATTAATCACGCTTTCTATAAGCGCATTTGCCCTTACTTCTTTAGACTCGGTAGCCAGAGTGGGCAGGATTGCTCTTCAGGAACTTTTTACCGAAGCTCACAATGAAGGAAAGAAAGCATCGCGTGTAGAGAAATTTTTTTGCAATAAATACGTGGCAACTATCTGTACGCTTTTAGTTGGCTATCTTCTTGCCATTCTAGGCTACGCTGCCATCTGGCCGCTCTTTGGTTCTGCCAATCAGCTTCTCGCAGCTTTAGCTCTTATTTCCTGCTCGGTATTTCTCAAAAAAACAAAACGCCAAGGAGCTATGCTTTACGCTCCCATGTTCATTATGCTTGCTGTAACATTTACAGCTCTGGTTCTTACCATTCAGTCAAAAGGAGGCAAGCTCTTTGACGGTACATTCAGCTTTGAGCAGGATTTTTTGCAGCTTATTTTTGCCTTGTTGCTTCTTTGCCTCGGCACTGTGGTTGCGGTTCAGGGAGTTGGTAAATTGAGAGGAGAGACTACGTGATAAGTTTTCACATTTTATATATTCACAATATGAATGATATTCAACACGACCTAAATTTGATGTAAACCTTTGAAGAGGCATATTCAGATTTTTTAAATTCTGAGGTATATAAGAGTTTGCAGAATACGAGTACTCTTATGTGGTTTGAAAATGCGGAGTTTATAGTTGGGGAATATTATTTACGTAGCATTGAAACTATTAGAATATACCGATGATTGAAAAAAATTTCTATCTTTAGAAGTTAGAATATGAAAAGAATTATTATATTAGCATTATTAATTTTGATTGGCTGTGCTGGCAACAAACCTGTGGTTGTTCAAACGATTGCAGATGATGTGAAGTGCGACAGTGTGGTGAATCCCGTTGCTTTGTTAAAGCAAAATAATTTGGAATTGCAAAATGAATTACAAAAAAAGAGCCATTCGCTAAATGATATAGAGAGAATCAAATATTTGAGCAGTGGTCTTTTTGATTTCCCGAAAATTGCCGAGCGTAGTTTGCCAAAAAAAACTTTAGATACTATTTCTGAGGAACTCAAAACAGAGTTTGCCAAGGAATTTCAAAGGATGATTGAGAATAGCAGTGTAAATAAATTTATAACAATGTTCACTCCACCTGACTCCATGATTTACGACGAACCTAAATACGAAAAAGATAGTGCAAAGGTTGATATTTCCATACATTCGTGGAGCAATGGGAAAGACATGCTTATGGTTTATAAAATGGATAAAGCCTGCAATTCCTGGCGCGTTTGGGATTTGGTTATAGATAGTCTTTCCACCACTCGCAACTACAAAGACCAATTCAACACTATTTTAGAAACAAAATCCTTTGAAGAATTGATTAAAGTAATAAAAAATAAAGCAGATGAATCCTATATTGAATATTTAAAAAAAGTGATTGAACTAAGACCTGACTATGTAGATGCATATTATAATTTAGGTAGTGCCTATTACGGCATAGACAATAATAAATTAATAGAATATTATAAAAAAGGTGCAGAATTAGAGCCTGATTCGGTAGATGGATATTATGTTCTGGGTTTTGCTTATTCCTTTTTCTTGCAAGAATATGATATAGCAATTGATTATCTTAAAAAAGCGGCTGAATTAAAGCCGGATTCCATAGATACGTATTTTACTCTTGGAGATATTTATTATGCCAAAGGTGATTATGACAATGCTATTGAATATTGGAAAAAACGGATTGAGGCAAGACCTGATTATGCTATAGTATATTATCGCCTAGGAATTGTTTATAACGACAAACACGAATATGTTAAAGCCATTGAGAATTTTGAAAAGGCTATTAAATTAAAACTTGATGGGTATTTATTAGATATTACGTACGAATATATGGGAAATATTTATTTTAAAAAACAAGATTTTGATAAAGCTATTAAATATTATAAAAAATCTATTGAGCTAAAACCCGATTATAAAACATATTACTCTATTGGGGATGCTTATCGCTTTGCCGCCAAACCTAATTTTGATAAAGCTATTGAAAATTTTAAAAAATCTATTGAATTAAAACCAAATTACGCAGAAGCATATTATTCTATTGGAAGAATATATACATATTATGAGCACTACGACAAACACGACATTAATAAGGCGATAGAATATTACAAAAAAGCTATTGAACTAAAACCTGATTTCGAAATGGCACATTACGATTTAAAAGAAGCTGAATTATGGAAAAGACAAAAATGAAATCCATTTGCATAACAGGAGCGGCTGGCAATCTCGGTATCTTAACCGTAAAACATTTGCTTGAAACAACAAATTGCCAACTTAGGCTTATGATACACAAAAAGTCTTTGCCAAAAGATATTGCCAAAAATGAAAGAGTAAAAATTTTCACCTGCAATTTAGCAAAACCAGAAACTTTGACCGAATGTTTAAAAAGCTCAGACATTGTTCTGCACTATGCTGGTATTTTATTTAAAGCAAATCCAGAAAAATTTTTGCCGATTACAAACACTGTGTATTTTAAAAATCTCTTGAAAGTTGCTAAAGAGGTAAATGTCCCCCAAATAGCCCTTGCGAGCTTTCCTCATGTTGAAGGACCAACAAGCCCCGAAAATCCTTCAACTGACCGTATAGATAAAACACCGATTTCCGTTCATGCAAAAACACGGCTAGAAGAAGAAAAGTTGTTGTATGAATATTATCCAAACGGGATTGTGCTACGTGTGGGAATGGTTTACGGAGCTGGAATTTTGATGCCAGATGCTGCTCGATGGTTTTCAAAGTACTTTATGCTTGGCATTTGGAAAGAGCCGAATATTATTC
>CAZIMU010000223.1:0-3098 GCA_964540355.1 uncultured Fibrobacteraceae bacterium
AAACTCTGCTTATTGGTACATTCGTTGTGATTCCTTGCAATATTCAGATGAATTTTTATCGGCGGTTTATGCTTTTATTGCAAAAATTGGTAAAAATCCAAATATAGGGACAATATATATAAAGAATGTTCGTAAAAAGCTTTTAAAAAAGTATCATTACTACGTATATTACAGAATAAAAAGAGAATCAATAACAATTCTTGGTATTTGGCATACGAAGAGAGGTTCTCAATTTAGAGTTTTTTAAATTAATTTCAGATCCTTGCTCCGCAGGGGTCGTTGTACTACGGTAGCGGAAGCGTAAGCTGGTACTACGACAATAAGTGCTACCTGTTTAGTGTTCGGTGCGTGCAGGACTACTGAGCGCGTTGGTTGAGCGTTTATCTATGGTGTTTTTTGCCCTAGTGTGGCAGGTTGCCTTTTAAGCAGGGTAGCACATAGGAATATTGAAAATACTATGCTGGTAAAGAGGAAAACCATTATTCCCATGCAAGCGAGGTCGCCAATGCTTTTTAAACCCCTGTGAGCGGTGAAGAGCATACCCACAAAACCAGCAGCTGTTGTGGTTGCGCTTGCCATAACATTGCGGCCTGTTGTATCTAAAAGTTCTCGAATTCCAACATCGCTATTTGTCCATTTTATAATGAGATGAACCGCAAAATCAATGCCAAGCCCCAAAACCATTGGAATAACAATAACGTTGTAAATGCCTATTTTTCCAAAGTCAAAGAAATGCGTTAAAAAGCCCATAAGCCCAATGGTGAAGAGTATTCCAGAGGCAAAAGATAAAAATCCAGATGCAAAGAGAGAGGGTTTTCTGAGGCTAACCACAAGGGTTAAGAATATTATGACAGTTATTAAAATTGCCAAATTAAAACTATCTTCCTTAACGGAATCTATAACATCTGAAAGAATGAACTGCGAAGAGAATACCCTGAGTTTTTCTCCATCAAAATTCCAGTTGCTGTAATCTTGCTGGAATTTATGAACAGCGCGAGCATCCCAGCTTTCATAACGCCCGTAAATAAAACCTATTTTGCCATAACTTCCGTCTTTTTCCTTGAGCAAATCAAGTGCCCACTCAGGTATGTCTTTGGCATCAAAGGTTTTTTCAATTTGCGCTAAATCCCTAAGCGCTGCTATATTGGTGGAATCATCGCCGGAGGCTTTGTCGAAAACCCTTGCTTCTGCGAGTTCACGAATTTCCTCTATTATTTCCAGCCTTTCTTTTTGTGCGTCTTGCGGTGGCACAAATGTTTTAAGGGTTAAGAAACTACGCAAAGTAGGTACTTTTTCTTTGTGCAATAGAACCATCAGAGTATCGTATAGTTTATCTAGCTGCTCTGGCTTTGAACCCATTACTGCAGCTGGTTGAGAAGATTTGCGGTTGCTAGACATAGTAACTGAAGCCGAAATGCCTTTTTCTGCAGTTTTCTTAGTGGACTCTCTGCGTAAATTATTGAGGTTATGTTCAAATTCCGCATAAGGTGCAAAGAACAATAAAATTACAATTAAAATACTAGTTGTTATAGCGCAACGTTTAAAGAATTTGAAAATTTTGGATTCGTCCCAAGCGGCAGGCAAAAAGCTGTTTCTCGGTGCATGAGGAATACCACCAGAGCATATTGCAAACACTGGCAAAATTAAAAAAGAGGTTATCATACTGAACAAAACGCCAAAAGATGCCACAACTCCGAACTCGTAAAAACCACGGAAATGCGCAGCTAAAAGCGTTAAAAACGCGGCGATTGTTGTTCCGCTGGCTAATATGAATGGTTTGAACATTTCTTTTTGGGCTTCCTTCAAGGCTGTTTCCAAGTTGGAATTTTCAAGAAATTTTTGCGTTGTGCCGAGCATGTGTATGGAATAATCTATGCCTATGCCTAAAATTATGGTAGCTACAAAAACTGTGAATGGATTTAAGGTTCCATAAAAAATGGCGGTAAAAGCGAGCATAGGAAGACAGGCGTAAAGCACGGTTGCTATAACGAGGAAAGGCCCTTTTACGCTTCTGAAAAACCAAATTGTTATGGCTATTATTAAAACGAGGCTTATGGCAAAAGATGTGACGGAATCGTTTTGCAAATCTTCTACTTCTTTTAAGCCTTCGTAGGTTCCTTCAACGGAAAAGCGTACTGGAAAATTTTGATATTTTTTTGAAAAATATTGCAGCAGTGTGTCTGAGCGAGCGAGTATGTGTGCAACAAAGGCGTAATCTGTGGATGGCAGGGTTAATTTTGCCTGCACGGTTCCGTTAAATAAAATTTTTCCAGTGCTGTCGGGTTTGGGGCAGCCTATGAATCTTGTTTTTAAGTGCTCTGGAACAGGACCCTTGTTATCCCATGGCGGAGGACCTTGGACTTCTACGGTATCTTTTTCTTTATCGGATTTGAAAAATGAATCAAATGCACCAGCGGCTTCGTCGGGGAGTCCGAGTTCTTGTGGAATGTTTGCATCAAACCAGATACGCTTTTTCTTTGGCTCGGTTTGCACCAAATCAACCACAAAGGGCAAATTTTTTCTGCCTATTTCCAGTTGCACCTCGTCTAGATTATCTCTAATGCGTTCCAGATGTTCAATAGGAAGGTAAAGCAAAGCGTTATCTTTGAAAAATTTATTGTCGTTGTCTATTTGAGTGGAAACATAATCTCCTTTCCATTTTTCTTCAATATAAGCCCTTATTTCTCGTTGAAGCGAGTCCACAAGATTCACATCTTCGCTCTGAATGGCTATCATAAATCGGTCTGTGCTACCAAAGCGAGTATAAGATTCTTTTAGCGCAATAACGCTAGGAGTTGAATTTGGCAAGAGCTTAGATAAATCTGCATCCAGTTTCAAACCGGGGTAAACAAGTATGGGAAACAGGCAGATAAGAGCAAAGCAAACATAGAATGCCAGTGTTTTGAATTTATTTTTGCAAACAAAGGATATATACCAGTTTGCAAAGCGTTCATGAATGTGGAGATTGGAATTTGGCATGGGTAGAATATAGTAAAATTCCCAGCACCCATTTCCAAATAGGAATACACTCTATCTTTTTACCTTTGAATTCTATTGTTTTTTCTTCGTCTAAGGTTATTAGCAACATCTTTTTTGCC
>CAZIMU010000224.1:0-3051 GCA_964540355.1 uncultured Fibrobacteraceae bacterium
TTCCAAAATATCACTTCCAGTTGATGAACATAGAGTATAAAGAAGGTCGTTATGGCGAAGCTATGGTAAAATACCAGTACATAATCCAAACCTTCCCCAAGTCAGACGTTAAACCAGATGCCGATTATGTTGCTGGTCAAATAAAGTTTGAGCAGGGTCAGTATAAAGATGCGGTTCAGTTGCTCGCCTCAATTTTGCCCGGAAACGCCAACTACTTCTACGCTCGCTACACAATGGGCATAGCATATAGCCGTTTGGAGCAATGGGAAGAAGCAAAGGGTTCATTCAGCGATATAATAGGTCAGCAGCCATCTAACCAGTCTGAAAAAGATTTGCAAGATGCAGCAAAAATAAAACTTGGTCATATTTACTTTGCGGAAAAAGATGGACTACCCGAAGCCGCAAAGCTCTATGGTCAGGTAACCAACATCAATTCTCCATTCTACGAAGAAGCAGCTCTTGCGCTTGCTTGGAGCTTCTTGAAGGTTCGCGACACCAAAAATGCCAGGCCTTTTACAACTTGGATAATAAAGAACCGTCCAAATTCATACCTAGTTTCGGAAGCCTACCTTGTTGAAGGCTATTGCGATTATTTGGAAGGTGCTCTAAGGGCCGCAGATAAAAATTTGAACAAAGCCATAGCACTCACAAAGAATCCGACCATTACAAAAGAGCAAAAAGACAGCGCAAGGTCTGCTTACGACAATATGAAAGAACACTTTGATAGCGTTCAAGTTCGTGCTTTGGATTTGGCCAGGCAGCTTCCAACTCCTAGAGTTGAGCAGAAACGTGCCGCGCTTCGTCCTGATTTTGAAAAGGCAAATCGCGAAATTGAGAACTTTGCGGATTTCCAGCAGAGAGTTATTCAAAGCGACCGTTTTGAGGCGAGCAGGCAAAGAGTTCTAAGTGATGCTGGTTTGACAAGTGCTGTTGTTTCTACAAAAATCGCTCAATTGCCTGCTGGTTCGGGCGGCGGCGGTGGCGGTGGTGGCGGCCTTGGCGATTTAGACGAATTGGATGATTTAGAATAAACAGGAAAAGGGAAATGGAAATTATGAACGTAAAAGCTATCTTTTTTGGAACGTTGGTTTTAGTGGCAGCTGCTAATGCAGCTCCAAAGAGTGGATGCGATGGAGAAACAGCCAAGGCAAAAACTCTTTTTGATAAATGCACAAAAATGGGCAAGGCTGCTGCTGGATATGCCGACTGTGCCGCGAATTATAAAGCTCAAAAAGCCAAAGCCGAACAGGCTTGCCGAGCAAGTACCATTTCTAGCGGAGGCGATCTTGAAACTGCCGTTAAAAAATGGGAAGACCAATCCAATTCCCGTAATTGCCGTTCAAACGAAAAAAAGAAAGATCCCAACTGTGCCACAATACTTCAGCAATGGGGTCAGGAGCTTTTCAAACTAGAAGAATATAATTTCACTGGCGAGCAAACCAAGTACGAAGAACTTGTGCAATTTTGCGCGGACCGCGACAATAACGTGAAAAAATTTCCACAGTGTAAAGGGACTAGTACTCCACCGAAAATCAACCATGATGGTTCTTTGCCAATCTTCCTTGACTACGTAAAATATTTCCCAGATGGCAATACTGCACCAAATATGTTGTTCCAGGCATCATTTATTTTGGAATCCAAGGGCGAGGTAAAACAAGCTCTTGACTTGCGCAAAACTTTGGTTTCAAAATATCCCAATCACACTTTAGCTTCTGGCGCATGGCTTCGTATAGGTGAATATTACTATAACACCAATAAATGGGCAGATGCCATAAAAGCTTACGAAAAAATCACGAATATTCCAACCAACATGCCCGGCGCAAAGAAAGAAGCCGCTTATGCTCAATACCATTTGGCTGAATCTTATTACAATCAGGCAGATTATGAAAGAGCTGCTCAGGAATTTTGGGCATATATAGACGGCGCAGACAAAGGCAAATACATAAAAGATATGCGCGTTGAAGCTATGGACTATATGGCAACTTCATTCTCCGATTTGGATGACGGCGTTAAAGTGGCAGACAAATTCATAAAGTCAAAAAAGGTTCCGTATAAAGATTCTCTTTATTACCGCATAGGTCAAAAAGCAAAAGACCACGATCGTCACGACCAAGCTATAAAGGCGTTTGATTTCTTAATAGAAACAAACCCAACCTACATAGATGCGCCTCTTGCGGATTTGGCGATGGTTGATATTTACCTTTTGCAGCAAAAACCAGATAAAGCTCAGGAACAGAGATTCAAAGTTGCAAAACGCTATGACCGCGGTTCCGCTTGGTATAAAAAGAACAGCATGTATCCTGAAAGCGTTAAATCCGCAGATGATGCAATGCGCAGGTCAATGCTTGAAATACCAACCTATATGCACGCTCAGGCTGCCGATAAAAAGAAAAAAGGCGATACCGAGGGTGCCAAAAAGGAATACGCAAATGCAATTCAACACTACGAAAATTTTATTGCCCGTTATAAAAGCGAACCAGATTGGCGTGAATATCAGGTTCACATGAATATGGCTCTTGTTTACCAAGAACTAGATCAATTCAAAAAACAAGCGGAACAGTACAATTGGATAGTTGATGCAGATACAACCCGTTATGGTCGCCGTCCGCAAAACCTCGGTGTTGTGCTATCCAAAAACGATGCAGGCTACAATGCGGTGCTGGCTATGAACAGTGCTCGTGAAGATGCAATAAAGAAAAAAGCAGCCGGAGATACTATTAAAGCTTATGGTATGCCAGAAACCAAAGACTATTTCAAGCAAGTTGAAAGATATATGTCAAAATTTGGCAAAGACACAGCTGCTCCTGAAATAGCTTACAACGCTGCTATAGTTCATTACAACGCAAAGCAATACAAAGCTGCTATAGACGCTTTGAAAAAGCTAATGTTGGATTTCCCAAAGCATAAATACACATTGCTCATAACCCGTATGACAGCTCAAGCTTTGTTGGAAGACGATCAGCTAGACGAAGCTCAAGAGAGGTTTGAGTGGGTTTACAAGCAATATACAGAGAAAAATGGTATAGGGGTTAGAGATACCAATGCTGCAAC
>CAZIMU010000225.1:0-3017 GCA_964540355.1 uncultured Fibrobacteraceae bacterium
CTTTGAAGTAGAAATCGTTTAGCTTTAAATCTCCGTCTTTTTCGCCGCGAACCTGTATTCCGGGCAAAAAGTGCATAACAGGGGTTGTGCCAGCCGGCGTGACCGTATATGCACTGCCAATTCCGCCAAGCGCAATGCCTGTGGTTGAAGGCGTTGTGGTGAGCGGTGTGTACCAAGGCTGGATAAATTCCACAGCGAGACCAGAAGTCATTAAATCTTTAACGCTGCCTTTGAGAGCAGATTGAGAGAGGTATTGTGAAAACATTAGGGGAATATAGATTTTTAATTTACTATATTACACCCTATGGCAAAGGTTAAACTCACAAAAAACGCTTTAAAATCAGAACGCGATGCCCTTAAAAGGTTTCAGCGCTATTTGCCCACCTTGCAGTTGAAAAAACAGCAACTCCAAATGGAAATAAGAGGCTTGCAGTCCAGGGTTGAATCAAAAAGGCAAGAAGAGGCAGCCTTGCTTGCCGATATGGACAATTGGATAAAGCTATTTGCTGAACCAATTGAATGGGGCAAATATCTCAAAGTTGATAAAGTTCTTTTGGGCGAGGGCAATATTGCCGGAGTTACAATCCCGGTGTTTGATAACGTGGTTTTTGAACGCAACATTCCAGATTTGTTCGATACCCCAGTTTGGATAGACGATGGCATTCGCGCTTTGGAGCATTTGGTTAGCTTGCGCTTGGAGCGCAGGGTTATAGAAGAGCAATACCGCCTTTTGAGCGAAGAACTCAGAACCACAAACCAAAGGGTAAATCTGTTTGAGAAGGTGAAAATACCAGAAGCAAAAGAAAACATTCGCGTTGTTCGCATATTCCTGGGCGACCAGCAGACAGCTGGCGTTGCAAGGTCTAAGATAGCAAAGAACAAGAGTGTTGCCAAGAATGCAGCGGAAGCTGCTTAATATGCCAGATACCTTATACGAATACTCACTAGACGGCTCATACACAGGTCCCCTAGATTTGCTTTACCTTTTGATGAAAAAGGAAGAAATGTCCTTTGAGAAAATTTCCATAGCCAAGATCACAGAACAATATTTGGAATACATACAGGATTTGGAAAATGTAGATTTATCTTATGCAGGGGAATTTTTGGCTCTCGCCAGCCGTTTAATGTATTTGAAGGCGAGGGAGCTTTTGCCAAAAAGCGAGCAAAGCCCAGAAGAGTTGCTGGATTTTGAACTTGAGCGCGAAGCCTTGTTGCTGCAAATGCAGGAATATCAAAAATTCAAAAGGGTTGCACTCG
Source organism: uncultured Fibrobacteraceae bacterium (assembly GCA_964540355.1). Taxonomy (GTDB): domain Bacteria; phylum Fibrobacterota; class Fibrobacteria; order Fibrobacterales; family Fibrobacteraceae; genus Fibrimonas. Next base: position 1,258 of record CAZIMU010000225.1, read on the forward strand.
GTTTGCAAGAGATGGAAGAAAAGAATTTTGGCACTTATGGGCGCGGTCGCATGGAGAAAATAGCCAAGGATGCCCAGCTTGCAGATGCCAATATATGGCAGCTTTTCAAAGCATTTCACAAAACGTTGCAAGTACACTCATACAACAGCGTACATACAATAGAAGTGGATAATGTAACTACGGAAGATAGGGAGCAATATATAAACGAATATTTAGGAAAATGCGGCAGAGCTATGTTTGATGATTTGCTGGGCAGAGAACGGATGCCCATAATGGTTGCCGTAACTTTTTTTGCAATGCTGGAACAAACCAAGGCAGACAATGTTATCTTTAGGCAGAGCGAAACCAATGGTCCTCTTTGGCTTTACCGCAAAAAACAAAGCGAAGAATACAGGGAAGAATTAGCACAAGATAAAACTTACTATTCGCCAGATCCTGAGGTTTTGAACAGTTTGGCAGATTATTTGCAGGGGCGTTCTTCTAAGCAAGAGATGGAAGAGAGAAATTCCTTGGACTTTGTGCTAAAAAATGCAATGTCTTTGATTGGCAGCGGAATTAAAATAGAAGAAAACGATGTGCAATCCATGCTCGATGGGGTATATGTTAAGCCATAGATTTTTTCACGAACAAGCTCATATAGAAAAGCGTCACGAGTTAAAGCGGTATATTTTATTGCTCATTCTCAGTTTGCTCTCATTTTTAATTTACCGTTATGTTTGCCATAAACAGGAATACGAAGCCGACCGTTTGGCTGCCAAGAAATGCGGAAAATCCGCCGCTCTCGAAAGCCTTAAATTATTGAAAGCACAAGAGAATAAAGCCAATTTCTTGGCTAATTTTTTCTCTTTGCACCCTAAGACGGAGAGGCGGATTGGGAAAATTCGTTAAAATTTCGCCAAATCCTCATACTGTTTCCACCTAGAATCCACAAATGCTTGCAGTCTGTTTGCAAGGTCCTCTGCGGCGGCTGGGTTGGAAGCGGTTAGCATTTTATAGCGGTTTTCGGTGTAGATATAGTCTTTGACTGGCAGGCTTGGTGCTTTGGAATCCAAAACAAAGGGATTTTTGCCCTCGTCTATGTTTGCTGGAATGTAGCGAAGCAAGGGCCAATAGCCGCTATCCACTGCCATTTTTTGCTGGTGGAGCATATAACGCATATCCTTTATGCCGTGCGAAATGCAAGGGGAGTAGGCGAGTATAAGCGAAGGTCCGTTGTGGGCTTCTGCCTCGCGGAATACCTTAATGGTGTGAACATCGTTTGCACCCATAGCAACCTTGCCAACATATACGTTTTTGTAGCTCATCGCAATCAAGCCAAGGTCTTTTTTGGGAGCGCGTTTACCGCTGGCGGCAAACTGCGCAACTGCCGCCAAATTGGTGCTTTTGCTCGCCTGACCGCCCGTGTTGGAATACACCTCGGTATCTAAAACCAGAATATTCACATTCTCGCCGCTGGCGAGAACATGGTCTAAGCCACCATAGCCAATATCATAAGCCCAGCCATCTCCGCCCATAATCCACACGCTCTTATGCACAAGATAATCGGCTAAGGCTAGGAGTTTTTTTGCTGCGGGGCTGCTTAATTTTTTCAAAATTCCCTTTAATTTTTCAACATTTGCTCTTTGAGCGGCAATGCCAGCTTCGTCAATTTGGCTTTGTTCTTTGAGAGTTTTTGCCAAATCTGCTGGAACTTCGGTCACAGAATCTAAAAGGTCTTCTGCATGTTTTGCGTGGTGGGTTATCGCAAGGCGAAGCCCAAG
>CAZIMU010000226.1:0-2984 GCA_964540355.1 uncultured Fibrobacteraceae bacterium
AGATTATTTAACAACAGCCCGCAACGTTTGGTTGGCTGCTTTAACCACATACATTCCTTTTGGAACCTGTATCTGCAATGTTTGCGAATTTGCAGAATTGGCTGAATATATGCGTTTGCCCTGAAGATTATAGACCTCAACTTTTGCATTGCTCGGCAGCTTTTCAAGCACTATTGCACTTGAAGTTGCACGTACGCTGAGTTTGCTCACATCCAATTGCGATATTACAGGAGTAGTAGCAGGTGGAGGAGAAACCCCAATTCCACAAACAGCACCTGTTGGGCAAGAACTAATCGGTGGGTCTATGGTGCCACCGCCATTTCCACTACCACTACCGTTAATCGTTATGGAAAGCGGTTTTTCAGCATACCAAACGTCATTCCAAGCTACGAGCGTGAATGAAGATGTACCTGTAGTTATGGGAGTGCCAGAAATAACCCCTGTTTCACTATTCAACCAAAGCCCTGATGGCAGGCTACCTTTATATACTACCCAGTTTGGATATTCCGTTCCGTTAAGCGTTGTGCTATAAGGTTTGTTCACCGTGCCAGCCGGCAATAAGGCTGTTGCAATTGTAGGTGCTTTCGGCTCCCTAACGTTTAGGGTGAATGTTTTCTCGGTGGTACATCCATATTCATTGCATAATTTGAGTTTGAAGCTGTGTTCGCCCATACCGTCTTCGCGGACATAACCCATAATCTTACAATATCCACCATAACACCATATACTAAGATAACCAGGCAATACACCCTCTATTTCATAATCATAAACATTTGCATCGTTTGTTATTTCAAACGTTTTTTCGTAGTCTCTATGTACCACGACATCTGGCAAAACGGCGGTTTTAATTGTGTTTGGCGCTACGTTGTCTTCACTGATTCTTATGGTAAAGCTTTTTGATGTTTCTCCAGAGTAATTAGATGCTACAAGATTGATGGTACATGTACCTGCAACACTTGGAGTACCTACTATACTATAAGTCCAAACACCATCTTCACTTATTCCATTCACACCTAAACCGCAATCATCATCTCTATAATCTCCATTATATAAATCTGTGGCATCTGATACTTCAATCTTTTGGCTGTATTCTCTGCCCACTTTTCCGTTAGGCAGGGAAGAGGTTGCAAATGTTGGTTTTGCCGGGGCTACAACTCTTATGGAAAGTTGTCTCTCAGCAGTAGCATCACCATAGCCATAAGCTATAAGCTTGAATGTATAGGTTTTTATATCTCTTGCTCCAAGGTCGTAAGAATAGATAAAGCACCCCTCATTCAACCAACAAACCGCATCAAAGGGAACATCAACATCACCAACAATCTCCGCATCGTCCATATCTCCAATATATTGATAATAGCTTGTGCCTACTTTAGCATCTGGCAGTGAACTTATTGCAATAACTGGGCTGGCGGGTTTAACGATTATTACAACAGCTTTTTCATCAGATCCTCTTGAATTTTCGGCTTTTACCTTGACTATGTATGTGCCAGGAGTTGTGGGTGTACCGTGGATTTCCGAGTAGTTTTCATAACTTTCAATTCTAGTGCCCGGTGGCAAACCTGTTGCGCTCCAAGAGGCACCAACGCTAGATTCTTTATAAAAACTATAAGGACTACACTTAGGTTCCTTATTTGCATATAGTGAACAACCTTCGCTGCTCCATATTGATGGTTTTTTGGTTGCTGGAGTTATAGTAAATTTAAACTCTTTTTCACTATCGCCATGAGCATTCTCTGCTTTGAGATTGAAATAGTATTCGTTGGCAGACTCATTGAATAGAATGTTTCCAGAAAGACGATAATTTAGACCTTCTTCTCTGGTTAACTCAATACCTGGAGGCAAAGCACCTTGTGAGACGGTTACATTGCCGAAGTGGTTTAAATTAAACGTAACATCAATAAAGCCTTCAGGTAATGTATGCTCAGGTCCTTCCTGCCAACGGCCAGAATAATAAGTCCCAATACCTTCAAAATCGGGTTTAGCGGTTGGTTCTGTAACAACTATTGAAAATTCTTTCGTGGCTCGGCCGCTAACATTCTCTGCTTTGACTGTAAAACTATAAGTGCCTGCCGTTGTGGGATAGCCGCCAATAAATCCACTTGACAAATAAAAACCGGGTGGCAAATCGCCACTCTCTATGCTCCACTCGACATAACTACTAGCTGTTTCCAAGTATCTATATACCCCTTTATACACCTCTCCTGTTATAAGTGGCTCGTTGTTTGGTGTTGAAATTGCTGGAAAAGCAGGTGTTTCTATGATTATGGGATATGTTTGTTCTTTTATGTTGTCTTTTCTATCTTTAACTTTGAGTGTAAATCCTGTACTACTAGCTGCATTAGTGGGCACCTTTCCGTCAACGGTATTAACGGTAACGGTAATTCCTCTGTATTCTCCGTTGGGGTCAATTTCCGACCTAGAAGGATCAAGCGCAATAAGCCAATCAGGCAAATCTGTAACTTCCCATTCGCCCAAAAGGTTAGAGTTTGGCATAAAGGTGTATGCGTATTTTTTTCCTTTTATAAAAGAAAGGTTGGTGACATTTGAAAACTCACCATAATCATTACAATGGAATCCTGGGCAGTACACAATATCCATATCAATAAGCCTTATACTATATTCTTTCTCATGTACTCCCCCTTCACAAGCTTCAGCTTTGATTTTGAATCTAGTTGTAGATTCTAAACTTGTGGGTGCACCAGTGATTGTCATTGTAAAACCCCATAAACGTTTATTATATATATTATTTATCCAATCCGGCTTATTTTCTATTTCCCAATCACAATATTCGGTATCATCGCTCTCAGCATTATAAAATTCATACTTCCCGCTGAAGCCTTTTACAATCTTAAAAATGTCTGTTGAGTTCATATCTTCAGAAGAATAGGATGCCCAGTATCGCAAGCCAGAGAAAGGATCGGCGGCGGCAAAAGCCAAAATTGGCAAAAGCAGGGTTAAAAGGGCTATTTTGAGGCGTTTCATCA
>CAZIMU010000227.1:0-2956 GCA_964540355.1 uncultured Fibrobacteraceae bacterium
CGTGCTTTTCCCTTGCCGCTCCTGTAAGTTTGTCGTAAAGTTTTTCCAAAACACGTGGCACAACAGTCAAAACAGTTGGTTTAATATCTGGCAAATATTTTCCCACATTGTTTGGGCTATCTGCAAAATAAACAGGCAATCCTATGCTTGAAAAATAATAAACCGACATTCTCTCAAACACGTGCGCCACGGGCAAAATGCTCATGTGTATGTTATTGTCTGGATCTAGCGGGAAAATTTCCGAAATGGCATCTAAATGCAAAATCATATTTTTTTGCGTTAAGGGAACACCTTTTGGCGTTCCTGTTGAACCGCTGGTGTAAATAATGGAAAATATTTCAGTTGGGTCAATGCTATTTATACGTTCCTTAAATTTTTGCCGCTCGTCTTCACAGTCTAATTTTTTTCCTAATTCAATGAAATTTTCCCAAGAAAAAGAGTTTTTATGCTCTGAATTTTTTGGCGCAGAAAACATATAAATCAGCGAATCTATTCCGCTTGCGAGATTGTGAGTTTCTGAAGATAGAGATTCCTCAGATTCCACAGCCAAGGCTTTTATTTGAGCATCTTTAATCTGAAATTCAAAATATTCCGAAGATATGTTTGAAAACAGAGGTACAACATAACCACCGCAAATTTGCGTTGCAATATCAACAATAAACCATTTTGGCGAGCTAGGCGCAATTATTCCAACTCCAACTCCCTTGCCAATTCCTATTTTTTTCAAAGCAAGGCTAAAGAAATAAATGCTATCTTGCAAATTTTTAGAATCGTAGCAAACCCACTCTTCGCCCGTTCTGTGAAAGAAGCCTTTGAAGCCAATCCTATTAAAAGCTGCCAACGCCAAAACCGGTAACGAATCTGTGTTTTTAAACATATTTCTTTACTCCTCTTTTAAGTTCGGCAACATTCATTAACGCAATTCATCTGCGGAATATCTTTTAGCAGTTTCCACAATGGTTTTCAATCCGAATGCAGTTGCACCGTGTTCGGTATATTTATAGCCGTTTGCGGTGAATGCAACTCCTGCAATATCCAAATGCGCCCATTGCAAATCTTTTTTCACAAATTCTTTCAAGAACAAAGCGGCAACTATGGCTCCTGGGCCGCCATCGGTTATATTGCGAATATCGGCAACTTTGTCTTTCAAACCTTCTGCGTATTCCTCGTCTAGAGGCATTCTCCACCATTTTTCTCCACACTCATCGCCAGATTCCGTTATTGTTAGAGCAAGACCTTCGCTATTGCTAAAAAAACCGCCTATGGAATTTCCAAGCGCGCGCTGTATTGCCCCTGTTAAAGTGGCTATGTCTATTATATGCGTTGCGCCAAGCTCTGCCGCTTCTGTGATTCCATCTATCAAAACAAGCCTGCCTTCGGCATCGGTGTTTTCTACCATAACGGATTTTCCATTTTTGGTTTTGAAAATATCTCCGGGCAAAACCGCATTTTCTCCAGGGCGGTTTTCTGCTAGGCATAGAATGGCATCTACTGATATTGGGAGTTTAAGCTCTGCTATAATCTGCACAGCGGCAAGCACTATTGCGGCACCAGACATATCGCTTTTCATTTCGTGCATTTTATCTTGGGTTTTAAGGCTTATGCCGCCAGTATCAAAAGTTATGCCTTTGCCAACAAGAGCCATACGGATGTTTTTTTTGTGTTTTGCCGCATAGCTTATGGTAACCATAGCGGGTTTATTTTTGCTGCCACGCCCAACGGTTAAAATTCCGTTGTAGTTATCTTTTTTCAATTCGTTTTCGCTGCGAATTTTTATGCCTAATCCATATTTTTGAGCTATGCCTTTGGCTATATTTGCCACCACTCCCGGAGTTAAGCTACCTCCAGGTTCATTTATCATATTTTTTGCAAGGTCAATTCCAGAAAACAAGGCTTGAAGCGAATGCCCGTCTATTTCCATGTCGTCTGCAAACAGGTATTCAATGTCTGCTTTTTTGTGTTTTTTGCTCTTATATTTGTCAAAAGCGTAACTTGCATGGCAGAGACCTTGCAAAATGGCATTTCTCTTTTTTTTGGAATCATCTTTGAGTGGTGGAATCATCAATGTTTTAACCGAATTGTTTTCTGCCCATTTGGCAAGGCGATAACCTGCCATGCGCAGGTGGTCGAGCAAATTCAGCCCGGTTTCTTTTCCTGTGTCAACAAAGAGAACGGGGTGTGAATATTCGTTATCAACCCTTATTATGCGCAGTGCCTCCGATTCGTGCAGAACCTGCTCGGAATCACTGACGAATTGCAAAATTTCCTTTGCATTGCCATTGGTTATGGCTTCTTTTTTGCGTTTATCGTATAAAAATACGAAAACCGGCCCATCGCCCCACCAGCCACTATGCTCCTTGGTGGTATTTTTTTTATCGGTAGAGTGTTTTGAAGATGAAAATTTCCTTTTCATAGGAGGGAATATAGAAAATGCTGGCATTAATTTTCTACATTACCCCCAAACACTTATTAGAGGATTTTGCTATGAAACCGGATTTGAGTTCACTAGACTTTAAAGCAGGTACCAACAAAAGCTTTGAAGATTGGAAAAAAGAGATCATAGATTCAGGCAAGCTGCCTAATTTTGATGCCTTGCAGACCATGACATCCGAGCAAATACCAGTACTGCCGGTTTACAGCAAAGAAACCCTGAACGAAATGGAACACCTGAACTATGCCGCAGGCAAGGCTCCATTCTTGCGCGGACCATATTCCACAATGTATGTTATGAAACCTTGGACAATTCGTCAATATGCGGGTTTTTCAACTGCTGCCGAATCCAACGCATTTTACCGCCGCAACCTCGCAAGCGGGCAAAAAGGTCTCTCCGTTGCCTTTGACCTAGCCACCCATAGAGGCTACGATGCCGATAACCCCAGAGTAGTTGGCGATGTGGGCAAGGCAGGCGTAAGTATATGCTCAATAGAAGATATGAAGGTTTTGTTTGACCAAATTC
>CAZIMU010000228.1:0-2923 GCA_964540355.1 uncultured Fibrobacteraceae bacterium
AAGGCTAAAAGCAAAGTTCCGCCAATGCCTTCCCTAACTTTCATAAGTTCAATATCTCTGATATTTATGTTTTTTTCTGCAAGGGGGTTCAAGGCTTTTAGTATTGAACCGGATTCGTCTGGAATGCGAACTACTATTTCGTGAAGCGGATATGCGTAATTTTTTCCTGTTTGCAAATTGTGCCGTATTTTATTGCCTTGCAAAAAATTATTTTCAAGTTCGCTAAACTGCTCAGAAGTCAATTCGCTTTTTATTTCCATGGCTTTTTTTGCATAAGTTTCAAGCGCACACTCAACATTTTTTTTATTTGTTTCCAAAATATCTTTCCACATTCCCCAAGAAGAACCAGCAATGCGAGTCATATCCCTAAAGCCGCGCCCTGCCAAGTGCAAATGGCTTTTTGCAAAGTCTTGCGAAATGCTGGCTGCCATTGAAGTACTCAAAAGCTGCGGAGCGTGACTCAACCATGCCATTGCAAAATCGTGTTCCTCTGGAGAAATTTGAACTGGACGGCTTCCTAAAAAATCTAAAAGATCCTTTAACAGCTTGGGCAATTTCTCTAAATTTTTTGGCAGGCAATAAAGCCAATATGCGTTTTCAAAAATAGAAGGATCGCTGTGTTCAACACCACGTTTTTCCGAACCAGCCATAGGATGCCCACCTACAAAAATAAAAGGAGAACCTAGCGCAAAGCCAGCACTGCAAATTTGCTCTTTTGTGCTGCCAATATCGCTAACTATAACTTTTTTTCTGAGCAAACCAGCATTGTTTTTGAGAACTTCAATTGTGGATAAAATATGCTTTATGGGACCGCACAGCAGAATTAAATCTGAACCCGGCAACCATTTTTCTACATCGCCATATTCAAAAAATTCGTCTGCCAAAGAGAGTTTCTTTGCCTTCGCAAGGGTTTCTTTTGAGCTAACCGCGCAAATCACGTTTTTTAAACGAGACTGCTTAATTGCAAAAGCAACCGAACCCGCAAGCAAACCAAAACCTACCAAAACAATTCTCAAAACTAACTCTCCAACCTAATAGACTCATCTATAATTTTTTTAAAAATATCAACCATAAATTCATTGCTCATAGGCCCTGGATTTTTTTCTGCCACCCGCTTTAAAATTAGCTCTTCTCTTTTTGAATCTGAAACTGGCAAGCCCTGAGTTTTTTTTATTCTGCCTATTTCAAGCACATACTTGGCGCGTTCATTTAAAAGCGAAATTAGACTATCCTCTATTGAATCTATCTTCTGCCGCAGATTTTCTATTTCAGGAGTCATCTAAGCCTCTAAATTTCAAAATCTGCTACAATTCTTGATTCTGTAATACCAGATTTTGTCCATTCCGCAACTTGAACGTGCGCAGGATGTTTTTGATAAGCATCCAAGTCTTCTTTTGTTTTGAAAGCCGTATGCAAGCCTACATCGTAAGCTGCGGGCGTATTGTTGAAATTACTGCCAGCTTCTATTGAAATAACACCAGGAATTTCACTCGGAATTATACTTCTCAAAGCATTCAACCTTTGCACAAGAATCTCGGCATTATCCTTTCCCGTACGGCCTTCCGCCATAGGCTTCATTTTCCAAAGAACTAAATGTTTAATCATAATGAGAAAGTAGAAAATTTACTCCCTTTCTCCAAACAGCGCAGTTCCCACCCTTACCATTGTTGCTCCCTCTGCAATGGCAGTTTCCAAATCCAAAGTCATTCCCATAGATAGTTCGGTGAAGTTTGCAAACTTGGGCTGAGAATTAAAAATTCTCTCTTTTAAATTTCTCAAAAAAGCAAAACAAGCCTTGGAATCTTCTGGGTTCCCTGTGTTTTTGCCAATGGTCATCAAACCCTTGTAAACAAGCATCTTTGGTTCTGGCAAGTTGCTCAAAAAATCAAAGGCTTCTTGCATTGAAAGCCCGCTTTTTGTGGATTCTTCAGAGGTATTCACCTGAAAAAGAACATCCAAATTTTTATTTGCTTCTTCGCATAGAGCTTCCAGCTTCAGCACGCTTTCCAAATCTGCAAGGGAATCTATTGCTTGCGCAACCTGAGCGGCTTTTTTAAGTTTATTTTTTTGCACAGGACCAATTATGCGGCAAATCACTCCTTCCTTTTGCGGTAAAAATTTTTCCAAAGCCTCTTGCACCCTGTTTTCTCCAAACTCACGCGCTCCGAGGGCAATGGCTTCTTCCACCGCAGAAAGGGCCTGAGTTTTGCTAACCCAAACAAGGCGAACTTCACTAGGGTCTCTACCACAGGCATCGCTGGCTTTTGATATTCTGTTTAAAATTATCTGCTTATTCTGCTCTAAGTTCATTTTTCCCAAACCTGAAATCCCAAAAATATTTGTATTGGACTGACAATATAATTCTTTCTTTAATGGGATCAGTAAAAACATTGTTTACGCCACTTCTCGTGAAAAAACCTGGGCTAAGAGAAATATAAGACTTTCTATTGCTGAATCTCCACAAAGGACCACTAGACAGCACGGAATAATACAAGGGTTCTTTATCGTAGGCTTTGAAGGGCGAATAGAACTTAAACTGCCTGCCCGAAAACATAAGCGAAAAATCCAAGCCCCACGAAAGATTACTGCCAATATTGTAAAGTGCGGAAAATTCTTCAGCAACCACATAATCCCTGCTATAAAGGGGAATACCTCGCATATAGTCAAAACTCTTTTTATCGTAATCCGATGTTATATCTATAAGGGCAAAATGGAATAAAAAGAACAATTCAATACTACGCGAAGTGTACCAGCCTCCGAGCTGCATATCGTAGCTCTGTATTTGAGAATACTTTGAATCACCATAAAACTTGCCAAACATATATTTGCCATTCCAGACATCTTGCACTGGAGGCTCATCCAAAGGCGTCATTGGCATTTCCACATCGCTCCAAAACAAATTTTCGTTTGAATAAACAAAACG
>CAZIMU010000229.1:0-2899 GCA_964540355.1 uncultured Fibrobacteraceae bacterium
GTTTTACCATAGCGAATGTTTTTTCCATAAGAAACTCCGTTTTGTTTTTTATAATGTAGAAAAATTTATTTCTACTTTCCTGCTATGATAATCGTGGATTATGGCGCGGGCAATTTAACCTCTGTGCATAATGCTTTGGAGTTTTTGGGCATAAAAAGCGAAATTTCCAGCGAGCCAAAGAAAATTGAAAGTGCTGAGAAAATCATTTTCCCCGGCGTTGGGGCTGCGGCTGCAGCTATTGAGAATTTGAATAAAAGCGGTATTGGCGATGCCCTTGAAAGATCTTTTAAAAAGAGAACTCCCATTTTGGGTATTTGCATCGGTTGCCAGATTATTTTGGAGGAAAGCGAAGAAGACGGTGGGGTGAAATGCCTTGGATTTTTGCAAGGCAAGGCGGCGAAATTCAAGAAAGAGCCAAATTTGAAAATTCCCCATATAGGTTGGAATCAGGTTAATTTCATAAAAGAACACCCTATTTTCAAAGGTATTCCGAATAATTCAAATTTTTATTTTGTTCATTCTTACGCTCCTTTTGCCTGCGATACAGCGGCTGTGTATGGCACAACAACCTACGGTTCGCAAACATTCCCCTGCATTATAGGAAACGGGAGCAATTTAATAGCCACTCAGTTCCATTTGGAAAAGAGCGGAGATATTGGATTAGAAGTTTTAAAAAATTTCAGTAGGCTTTGATAAATAAAATTCACGCAAAGCGCAACACACACAGAAACCGTACAAGAGATAAGAGGGTTCCAGGGCCAGGAAAAAACTATGATTTTTGTGAACGGCGGCACATAGCCTGGGATAAATGGGATTTTATTGAATAAAAGCAAACTCAACATTCCACAAATAACTCCCGTTAAAACAGAAAAGGAACGCAAACTTGGAGCAAAAAAAGACAGCAAAAATAACGCTAACAAGGGGCCTGTGAAAAGACCTGTAAAAAATAAAGCGTTTTTCAAAAGTGAGCCTGCTTGCGAAGCAGCGATAAAAGCGGCAAGAGTTCCACTAATGCCCCAAAGTACAATACATATCTTTGTTCTTGCAATGGATTCCTGCCCAGAGGCTTTGCACAGAATATCTTTTTCCGTTGTGTTTCCAAGAGCGTGAATTGCGCTGGAAATACTGCTCATTGCCGCAGCGTAAATTGCAGCAACCAAAAGCCCAGTTAAACCTGTTGGCAAACCGTTCACAATAAAATAAGGGAACACATCGTTAACTCCCAAATTATCCGGCAAAGGTGCCACGTTTTTAACCTTGTAATAAACAAAGAGAGCTGCTCCAAGCCAATAAAATAAAAGTGAAACTGCAAGGCCCAAAACCATAGATAAAATGCTTGATCTATTTGCCGCTTTAACATCTTTGCAACTCAAATATCTTTGCACAAATTGCTGGTCGCAGCCTCTAATTGCAATTTCCAAAACAGCGTAAACAATGCCCGCAGAAAGCAATGTTCTGGCGTTGGATGGGTCTAATGAGCCGTTGAACCAGTTGCTTTTTTTGCTCTCTGCGGCAAGAGTTGCGAGTTCCCCAAAACCGCCTATTCCTTTTGCTAAAGCGAAAAGCGCAAAAACACCGCCGCCAAAAAACACCAAAAACTGCATAACATCTGTCCAAACAACAGCCTTGAACCCACCGTGCCAAGTGTAGAGAATTGCGGCAAAAGACGATATTAAAATTGCCGCCCATACGGGAATTTGCAAAATTGAAGCGAGCACAATGGAAGGAGCAAACAACAAAATGCCCGTTCTCAAAACCAAGTGCATAGCATAAAACACTGCGGCAACTCTGCGAACCGAGCGTGAAAAAGTTTTTTCCAAAAGTTCATAAGCACTTTGAATGTCGTATTTTCTAAAACGCGGGATGAACAGAAAACCAACAACCAAAATACTCAAAAAACTCCCCACATTAGTCATTATCAAACTCATATCCACATCAAAAACATCTGCCGGAACCCCAAGCAGAGTTGTTGCGCTCACAGAAGTTGCAATTAAACTAATACCCACCGGAATCCAAGGCATTGAACCGCCACCCAGCATATAATCCTTAAATGAGCGGTTGCCTCTGGCTGCATAAAGCCCTATAAAAATGGAAAAGCCCCAATAAGCCGCAAGCACAATCCAGTCTATTATACCAAACACCTAGCTTGTCCTGCTCATTTTTAGGAATTGATTCATAACGGAAAATGCAAACAAAGCACCGTAGTTTTTCTTGTGTTTCTGTTCCATTTCTGCCATTTTGTATCTGTTTAGCCAAATAGAGTGGCTTCTCACAGACAGAGAATGTTCCGCAAGCATATTTTCTGCATTTGTTATTATTTGAGCCGCAGCCATTCCAAAAACTTCTTCGTTTAAATTGCTCCTTATGGAGAACACAAATTCGCCGTTTCCAAGCATTGCCAAATGCTTGCCATTCCAAGCTTTTTTCAATTCTCTGAGCACAGAGAGAAATTTGTCAAAATCATTTACCTTGTTTTCCCTTTTTGTATTTACGCACTTCAAGAATAAAATTCCTAGGCTATCTTCGCTATCTCTGAGTTCGTTGAATTCTGCGTGGTAAAAATTCAAAAGTTCACCTAGACCGTTTGAATCTATGCCGGCAAAGCTTTCATTTCTTCTTTGCAGCGAAGCGTCTCTAGATTGTATATCGGAGAGTTTAAGGGCTGCACAAGCCGTGATGCAGGTTAGCAAAGTCTCGTCCATTCTAGAAACGGCTCTGTTGTTTACGCTTTCAAGCACAATGGCAAGTGAGAGCGAATTATTTTGCGCGGGTGGCATAACGGCAAAAAGCGAGCGCAATTCCAAATTTTCTGGTTCGTTTTCATAAAATCTACGTTGATACGGGTCTGTTGGAATATTTACTTCATTTACTTTTTGAACTTTGCCACACAAAAGTTCGT
>CAZIMU010000230.1:0-2880 GCA_964540355.1 uncultured Fibrobacteraceae bacterium
ATATGGGCATGATGAGCATAACCCACCCAGATATAATAACCTTCATTTTCGCAAAGCAAGATTTGAAAGCCTTTACGAATTTCAACATATCTGTGAAAATGCCGGATTCGTGGATGCAAGCATACAAAGAAAACTCAGACGGAGCGCACGAGGTTTATAACCCCCGCAACAAAAATGGATATGTAATTCCAAAGCAGCTTATACCCGGCAAATACGATATTTCAAAATTATTTAAATTGGAAGATTACAATGCCCTGCCAGAAATAGAACGCCCCGAAGTTTGGACAAAGCGTGAAGTTTTCAGGGTTATAGTGAATTGCGCTTGGCAAACGGGCGAACCTGGACTTATTTTTATAGATGCCATAAATAGAGCAAATCCAACACCAAACATCGGCGAAATAGAGGCAACCAATCCCTGCGGCGAACAGCCGCTTTTGCCTTATGAGGCTTGCAACCTAGGTTCTATAAACGTATCCGCCTTTATATATAAAGACGAAGATGGCAAGATTGAAATTCTGCGCGAGGCTCTTGTTGAAACAATTCACTTGGCAACACGTTTTTTAGACAACATAATAGATGTGAATAAATACCCCATACAAGAAATTGACACCATGTGCAAAGGCAATCGCAAAATTGGGCTTGGAATAATGGGTTTTGCAGATACTCTCTACAAACAGGAACTTCCATACAACAGCGAGCAGGGAATTTCCCTTGGCGAGCGACTTATGCAGGTGATTAACGAGGAATCTCACAACGCATCTGAAATACTTGCAAGCGAGCGCGGTAAATTCCCAAATTGGGCAGGCTCTGTTTGGGATACAGTTCAAAAACGCCCAATGCGAAATTCGGCAACCACAACCGTTGCGCCAACTGGAACGGTCTCTATTATAGCGAACTGCTCCGGCGGAATTGAGCCTATGTTCAGCCTTGCGTTTTTCCGCAATGTTTTAGACGGAGAGCGGCTTGTTGAAATAAATCCTGTGTTTGAAGAAGTTGCAAAGAGTAAAAATTTTCACAGCCAAGAATTGCTGGAAAAAATAGCAGAAAACGGAACTTTGACGCATATTGATGATATTCCCGAAGATGTTCGCAAGGTGTTTGTCTGTTCCCACGATATTGCACCGGAATGGCACGTTAAAATGCAAGCCGCATTCCAAAAAAATTGCGATAGCTCAATTTCAAAAACAATAAATTTACCTCACGATGCCACCCCAGAAGACGTTGAAAATATTTATATACTTGCTTGGACCCTGAAATGCAAAGGCGTTACGGTTTATAGAGATGGCTGCCGCGAAAATCAGCCAATGGCACTTTCAAAAACAGAATCCAGCCAAACAGAAAAAGTTGTAGAAAAACGGCGCGACCCAAGCGAATATAAAATTCGCAAGCCAATTAAAACTCCAACCATGCTGCCCGCAGTGCGTATGCGGCAAACAACACCTTTTGGGCACATGCATATAGCAGTTACGGTTGACCCTATCACTGGAAAAGAAATGGAAATTTTTGCGCAACTCGGCAAAGCTGGAGATGTTGCTTCTTCTGATTTAGAGGCAATAAGCCGCATGGTGAGCCTATATTTGCGCATTGGCGGTTCATTAGAAGATATAATTGAACAGTTAGAAGGCATTGGAAGCCACATGGCAATTCCATCAAAAGACGGCAAAGTTATAAGCCTTGCCGATGCGCTTGGAAAAAGCCTGCGCCGCTATAATCTAGCAAAACGCACTTATGGGCTAACCAATATTTTAACAGGCAAAATAAACTTTGACGAATTGCCAGCATTAAAAGATTTGGAACAACAAGATGGTTCCATTACACTGAATACAGGAGTTCAGTCTAAACCTCTGGTTGAAGCGGCAACAACAGATTCCAATCTTTACAAGGCAAAATGCCCCGAATGTAATAGGGTTCTGTCTTTTATTGAAGGATGCGTAAAATGCACAGGTTGTGGATACAGCAAGTGTTAATGCTTTTATTTTTGCTGCTTGCAACTATTTCTTTTGCAGCCAATCCTTTTTTGGATTCCTTGGTTGCATACACGCAGACCATTGCACCAAACGCAAAACTCGGCATTGCTGTTCGTTCTGTTAAAACAGATTCTCTTGTTTACAACTACAACGGAAACGAATGGTTTGTGCCTGCTTCCACAATGAAACTCCTTGTAACTGCCGCTGCTCTGCAAAAACTCCCTTTGAACTACGCACCTAAAACAGTAATTCACTTAGAAGGAATTAAAAAGCAAAATGTTTTTTCCGGTGTTATTAGAATAGAAGGCAGAGGCGACCCGAATATATCCGCGAGATACTATCCAGAAGCTCTCTATGTTCTTGACAATTTAGCAGATTCTCTAAAAAGCAAAGGCATAGACACTTTACACGGAATTTTGGATTTAGATACTTCTTTTTTCAAAGGTCCAAGAAAACCAGAGGAATGGCGCAAAAAGTTTTTTGATTCCTGGTATGGAGCCGAAATTTCCCCACTATCTTTTAACGACAACTGCGCACTATTTGAAATAAGGCCGGGAGCAAAAGACGGAGAACCTGCACAAATAACCGTTATTCCAGATATTGGCTATGTTAAAGTAAAAAATGGAATAAAAACCGCAGGCAAGGGAGCGAGATATAAATACGCAATGGATCCCGTGAATCCCGAAATTTCCTTTACTGGAACCATAGGTTCAAAAGTTTCCGCTACCACGGTTGTGCTGCCTATTCGCAATCCTCCAGTTTATTTTAAAATGGCTTTTTTGAAAAGTCTTGAAAATTCCGGCATTGTTTATGTAGAAGACAAAGCGGTGTACAAAGGCAAAGCAATAGACAGCATTACTTATTCAGGACCTCCGCTAAAAAGCCTGCTAGATGAAATAAACCAAAGAAGCCA
>CAZIMU010000231.1:0-2853 GCA_964540355.1 uncultured Fibrobacteraceae bacterium
GCAAGCTCTAAAAAATCTTCGTCTTTATATCCATTGCAAATAATAAGTGATTTTGGGTTATCCACATTAGCAAGCACGGCATGCAATTCAGATTTAGAACCTGCCTCTAAGCCTATATTGAATTTTTTCCCGTGCTGCAAAACTTCTTCTAAAACAGCTCGTTGCTGATTTACCTTTATGGGAAACACGTTGTAAAAATGGCCGCCAAATTTGTATTCTTCTATCGCTTTTTCAAAACAGTTGTTTATCTTTTCAATTCGGGAATCTAAAATATCTGGAAAACGCAAAAGCACAGGGGTTGCAATATCCTTGCGCGACAGGTTTTTCATTATTTCGGTTAGGTCTATGGTAGGCCCGTTTTCCTTTAAAGGCGAAACGGTCGCATGACCTTCTTCATTTATGTCAAAAAAAGATACTCCCCAGCCCTTTACATTGTAAAGCTCGCGGGAATCGTCAACAGTCCATTTACGCATAGGGGGAATGTAGAAAATTTTGAGACTTGCATACTTTACTATATTTGAATTATATGCTTATAAATGCAAAAGGTATCTGCAAGTTGTTGGGAATATTGGCAGCAATGGCCGTTCTCCAACAAACAGCGTTTGCACAAGCTACGGTATTGCCGAGGATAGATATTAAAACGGACGATGGCAAAGCTATTACAAGCAAAGTGGATTGGCGTACCATGACATTTTCTTTAAATGACCCCAGCAACTCGCGAAATAACATTTCAGCTCTTGACAACCAGCAAATTAGGGGTCGTGGAAATTCCTCGTGGAATTCTTCTTGGAATATCCTCAATCCTCCTTTGCCAGACGGAACTAGATATCGTAACCCGTATCGCATCAGATTCAAGAAAGATCAGCAACAGTCGCCTTTTGGACTTCCTGCCGCTAGAAATTGGGTATTGATGAACGCCGACATAGATAAAAACTCTTTCGGGCTTGAAATGGGCAAACGGTTGGACTTGCTATATACGTGTTCATATAATCCTGTTGAGGTTTATATAAACAATGGTAATTCTGGCAAGTATATTTTAACTGAACACAGGCAGGCAGACCCTGCATATATAGGTGCTCCAGGAAGGCCAAAAGTTCATTTGACCGAAGGCTGGTTTGTAGAAATGGATCGCTATTACCCAGAAGACGAGCCTATAAAATTTCATACAGAAAGCTACAATTTACCGGTGATTGTCAAAAGCCCTGAGTTTGCAGACGCAGACTCCCTTGACCCCCGTTATGATTTTGTAAAAAAAGACTTGAACAAAATCGCCGATTTAATGGCTTCCAACGATTTCCCAGAAAACGGCTATCGTGATTTGATTGATGTTGAATCATTCATTAAATATTTTTTGGTGCAAACATTTATACAAAATGTTGACCTTTTCCGTAAAGGCACAGAAACTGGAGAACATATAGGAAGTGCTTTTTTCTATAAAGACAAGGGTGGTAAAATAGGTGCTGGCCCGCTGTGGGATCTCAATTGGAGTTTTCAAACATTTTCCGGTATGCAGGCAGGGCAGGCTGGTAATATGGGGCCGGATTTGTACCCATATATGGTTCATCCGTGGTTCGCCCGCTTTTTTGGCGATCCTATGTTTCTCGTGAGATACATAGAGATTTGGAATGAGAAAATGCCGCAGATAGAATCTATGCGGGGCTTTATCAAAGAAATAGAAGAAAAGATAAACGGAACTGGCACAACCACAACGCAAACTATTAATACCTTGATGAATTTTTATGATAAAAGGTTGACGTTTTTAAAGACTGAATATAACAAAGTAAATATCCGCCCACGCGTTCAGGATTTTGGGACAGAGGGCTACAATTACTGGCAAGCGTCTCCGCGTGCTGTTACGCTGGTTTCTTATGGCGATATGAGCAATCTGTCGGCAACTCTTCAGAAAGGCACATCATCGGATTTTGAAATTATATCAAATCTGAATCAAACGCCAACAGGCAAAGGCGGATATCTTGCTACAGTAAATGTAAAACCTAAAGACTCGCTTGCCATAGCATCATACAGCGACACGCTTGTTCTAAACGGTACAAAACAAGGCAGTGCGTTCACGTTTAAAGTTCCGTTAAGTTTTGTTGTATCGGAAAAAGAATCAACAACATCGCTTTTGCCACAAATTGCAAGCGGCAATAAAGTCATTCCCATTAGAAATGGCATAAATTTAACTGTAGTAACGAATGCCGCGATTCGTATATATAATGCTGGAGGCAAGAACGTGGCTAGTTACACCTTTACATGTGGAGTTCATAATGTATCACTAAATCACTTGCCGCACGGGATATATATTGCAAAAATATCAAGCGGCAATGAACATAAAATAATGCGCATTGCGGTGAGGTAGAAAATGATAAATCTTATTTTGTGTGGGGGTGCGGGGACTAGGCTTTGGCCCATAAGCCGTACGCTTTTGCCTAAGCAGTTTGTTAAAATTTTTGGTGACCATTCTTTGTTTCAGCGTATTGCGATTGTGAATGGCGGTTTTTGCCCCAAACAGTGCATAGTTAGCAATGCGGAGCAATATTTTTTAGCACGTGATCAATTGCAAGCAATAGGTCTTGACAAAGCAAGTTATATGCTGGAGCCAATAGGCAGAAATACAGCACCAGCCATTGCCCTTGCTTGTCTTGATTTGTCTCCAAACGATATAGTTCTCGTTTCTCCAAGCGACCACCTTATTAGAGATGCCGAAAGCTATTCAAAAGCGGTGAAAAGAGCAGGGGAGCTTGCAGAGCTTGGCAACATAGTCACATTTGGCTTAAAACCAACAGGACCAGAAACAGGTTATGGCTATATAGAAGCAAATGGCGAGAGCGTTAAGAGATTTGTTGAAAAACC
>CAZIMU010000232.1:0-2828 GCA_964540355.1 uncultured Fibrobacteraceae bacterium
TTGTGTTAAGAGGTTTGAATTTTACAACGCTAACTTGCGCACCGCCAAAGGCGTGCGCTGCTGCTGCGCTTATTATTGCAACAAATTGTTCATCGCTCATGCCCGGATGAATTGTTTTTGCTCCAGATGCAGAAGCCACCACCGCTGCTGATTTGGGCTGGGCTGGTTTTGCCTGTTCTGCAAATCCAAGAACCTTTACAATATAGCTAACTAAGCTAACCATGCCCCATAAACCAGCCAAAACGCAAAGCACAAGTATAAAACCCGCCGCCTGAAAACTCAGCAAGTCTTTAATGGTGTATTTGGAAATAGTGCCATCATGTGCCTTATATGTTTCGCCAACCATTACCTTTGACATGTTTTGTTCAACGCCAACATCGCCGACTGCTTCTTCCATAACCTTTTTAGCTATGGAAGATTCAGTGTAGGTTTTGTAAAGAACCTGCTCGGTTCCTTCGTGAGACACAACCTTTACAACGACTAGCGAATCCATTTTGCCGTCTTTATGGGTTGCCCATTGGTAATGACCAATAACCTTGCCGTCTTTGTTTTTTACATCCAAAACACTGCTAAGTCCAACCTGCTGAACGGTTGGCATTGGCATAGGTTGAATGCCTTCAATTTCATTTCCATTTTCTGCTTCTGGGTTCATAATGGTATAAGTCCGTGTTTTTTAGGTGGGCGCGTAGAGCGTTTGGTAATTGAAAAGCGCAAAGCGAGTGCTATGTGACTTCTAGTTTCCGAAGGCTCTATAACATCGGTGATCATATTTGTTTCTGCGGCCTGCCAAGGGCTTGCAAATTTGCTGTGGTATTTTTCAATAAGCTCCGCTTTCTTGGCTTTAGCAGCATCGTCTCCTTTCTCTGCTCTTACCGCATCTATTTCTTTTTTATACACAACGGGAATTGCTCCCTCTGCGCCCATAACCGCAATTTCTGCGCAGGGCCAAGCGTAAACAAAATCTGCGCCCATATCTTTTGAACACATTGCAAGGTAAGAACCACCATAAGCTTTGCGCATAATAACGGTGACTTTTGGAACTGTGCAAGCTGCATAAGCAAAAAGCATTTTTGCTCCGTGCCTTATTATGCCGCCTCTCTCTTGAGCAAGGCCGGGCATAAAGCCGGGAACATCAACTAAATTCACAACAGGAATGTTAAAGGCATTGCAAAAACGTATGAACCTAGCACCTTTGTCGGAACTGTCTATATCTAGGCAACCGGCTTTCACTGCGGGTTGGTTTGCTATTATGCCAACAACCATGCCTTCTATTCTGGCAAAACCAACAACTATGTTTTTGGCAAAATCTTTTTGAACTTCCATCCACTGCCCTTTGTCTGTTATGGCTTCTATAACCTTGTAAACATCAAAGCCAGACTTGGAATCCGCAGGTATAATATCGTTAAGAGCTGGATTTTTGCTTTCGGATATTGTAGCTGGTATGTTATGCGGAGGGTCTTGCAGGTTGTTTGAAGGCAAAAAACTGAGCAATTTTTTTGTTATTGCTATTGCATCTTTATCGTCTTCGGCAACAAAATGTATGTTGCCACTAACGCTTGCGTGAGCCTCGGCTGTGCCAAACTGCTCAACTGGTGCCTCTTGACCTGTGGATGCTTTGATAACGCTAGGACCGCATATAAACATTTCTGCATTTTTGCGAGTTTGAATTAAAAAATCTGTTAAAGCAGGGCTATATGCCGCTCCACCTGCGCAAGGTCCAGCTATAATTGAAATTTGAGGAACAAGACCCGAAGCCTGAACATTGCGGTAAAATACCTGTCCGTAGCCGCTTAGCCCCCATATACCTTCTTGAATTCTTGCGCCACCGGAATCGTTTATGCCTATTATGGGGAAGCCTAGCTCGCAAGCTTGGTCTTGAATGTCGCAAATTTTTTGAGCGTGCATTTGAGAAAGACTGCCGCCGCTCACTGTGAAATCTTGGCTGAACACCGCAATAGGACGGCCATCGACATTGCCTACTCCAGTTATAACACCATCGCCTGGCAATCTTTTTGCCGCAGGCTTTGCCTGATCAACGTGCATTCCAGCTTCCTGGAATGAGCTTTTATCGCAGAGGGCTTCTACGCGCTCACGTGCGGACAACTGACCTTTTTCGTGCCGTTTCGCGAGTTTCTCCGCGCCACCACCGAGCTTTGCTTCGGCTCGTCTGGCATTTAGTTCTTCTAAAAGTTCTGGTTTTATTGGCATATTATATTCCTAAGCTGGTGTGCAAAACTCCGTTAAGGCAGAACCTGTTGATTTTGGATGCAAAAAGCCTATGTTCATATTGCCTGCACCTTTGCGAGGAGCTTTATCTATAAGAGCCACACCCTTAGACTCGGCATCTTTCAATTCTGCCGCTACATCGCTGCTTTCGTAAGCTATGTGGTGCAAACCGCCCCTGCCCTTGTTGCTTTCAATGAATTTGGCAACGGTGGAATCTGGAGATGTTGGCTCCAAAAGCTCAATCCAAACGCCTCCAACGCCAAAAAACGCAGTTTTAACCTTTTGATCGGCAACCTCTTCTATGTGGTCTAATTTTAAACCAAGCACATTTTCGTAATAGGGGCGAGCTTCTTCTATAGAAGGAACCGCTATGGCTACATGGTCGATTTTTTTAATCATTGTTGCACCTCTTTTGGAAACGTATTAGGAATATAGAAAAAAAATTTGCCGAGCTTGCTCCAGAGGCTCTGTCTGTTAGTAAATGTTGATTAATTGGGACATGGGATATGGGATATGCAGAAAAAATGGCTTTTTGAGTTGTTTTAATAAAAAAAAGGCAGACAATTTATGTCTGCCTTAGTGAGGACTTGTTTACTTTACTT
>CAZIMU010000233.1:0-2827 GCA_964540355.1 uncultured Fibrobacteraceae bacterium
GTTATGGATATAAATATCAATTATCTTTCGCAGTCTTGCCAAATAGAAATAAACGCCGAAACTGAATGTCAGTCGCTTGCAACGTCTTCTTCGCCCATTGCATCACTTTATGGAATGTCGTCTAAAATAGTTAGAATAGTAAATTTGCCTATTGCATTTGCTCATAAAATTGCAGCTTGGAACGAGAGGGAATTGCTAAGAGATTTGTTTGATATATATCAATATAAAGCAATTTTGAGAGTGGAACCGAATCTGGAAATTTTGCAAAAAAGGCTTACGAAAGTTCGTACTTATAAAAATGCAAAGCCTGCAAAAAATTTAAAAGCGTTAAAGGAGAAACTGCTTTTGACGGCAAATGAGTTGGATGAGCAAAAAATTCAGGAATTGAGACCTTTGTTGCCAGAGGCGGAACTAGCTGGGCTTCATTTGAGGATAGCGGCGGCGGTTAGGGGGATTTTGCTATAACTATGCCACTCACGATTGGCTACGCCATTTGCATTTTGGGAAGGATTTTTTCTATATTAACTTTGGTAGGAACAATAAGCCTCACTTTAACACAGGAGGTTTCATTGTCTATATACGCGCCATTCACGCTTGATTTCACATTCAAGAAAGCCTTTGCCAATGAGAAATGCAAAGACCTGCTTCTGTTCATGCTCAACACGTTTCTTGAAAGAGTCCTAAAAAAACCTATCACAGATGTGAAAGTCATTCACACAGTCCAGCTTGGCAAAACGAGAAAAAATAGGGGAGCTGTGTTTGATATGCAGTGCGAGGATGCTTCTGGTACAAGGTTCATTGTGGAGATGCAAGTGGAGGAACAAAAGCACTTTATCAAGCGAAGTCTCTTTTATCTCTGCATGGCAGTGGCTAATCTTGCAAAGAAAGGGAAAATGGAAAGCAAAGGGAAGAAAGTCCCTTACGACTACAACATTCCAGTAGTCTATACGCTCAGTTTTCTTGATTTTGATGCTGATTTTGGGGAAAATTGCGATGAGGTTATTCAATATCTCTCCCTCTCCAACGAGCTTCACCCAGAGGTTCGCTACTACAATCTTATGCGTTTGATTTATGTCCGTCTTACTAGATTTACCAAAACCGAAGAGGAATGCAAGAGCAACCTTGACAAAATGCTTTTCATATTCAAGAATGCGCATACTCTTGACAAAATACCCAAGAGCCTTAATAAAATGGTGTTCAAACGTCTTTTTGAGGTGGCGAGAATTTCTAATTTTACTAGTGAGGAGCTTATGAATTACGAAAGTGATATGAAACGTTTTAGCGACCATATGAATGCTTTGGCTTATGCTAAGGAGAAAGGCATTTTGCAAACCGCTAAATCTATGCTTGAAGATGGGCTTAGTCCTATGCGTGTGGCTCGCATAACCAAGCTGCCGCGAGAAGAGATTTTGGCGTTGAGGTAGCACAGTCTTTTCTTGTGGCGTAGCCGTGAGTTGTTCCTTTGTAAAGGTGGGATGGCTATTCTATAGGTCCATAACGAAGTTTCAAAAATAGCAGTATCTGGTGATTTTTCGTTTCGCCTTTTCTTGATTTAGTCTATCTTTAAAATCTTCTCCGAAAGCGTTGATTAATCTTTGGTCAATATGCTCAAACAAACGCTTTCAAATCTAAATACATAGCTCTTGTTTGCTCTTGTGCATCTTTTTCAGTTAAAAAATCAAAACCATTCTTTTTGTAAAATTCGAGTGCATTTTGATAAGCATCAACAGTAATAAAACGGCAACCTGCTTGCTGTTTTAAATGGGCATACATTTCTTTAACGATTCTAATTATCAATTTTCCAAAACCAGAATTTGCATATTCGGTAGAAACAGCTAAACGACCGATTTTCACAGCAGGATAACTTTTTCTGAGATTTTGCTCATGGCATAAAGAATGTAGCTCGTTGTTTAGCTAGTTCGTAAGCCTTGCGTTGTTCCAGAATTTCTTTCTTAGAAGCTGGTTTTAAATTTTTCATAGCTCTGTCGAAACGGCGGGCATCGCTGCCTGTCAAAATTGGGGTTTCTGCTATTGGTCTTGCCATATTTTGCCTCTATTCGTAATATAGTAAACGCAATAACTATGCCACTGCAAAAACTACGAATTTAACTTGTATTTGCGGTTTTAAAGTGTCCAAAAAGTGTTTAAACATTGTTTAGACGGGTTTTGGACGGTTGGCTACGCCAATTTTTTGCAAATTTGGCAACAGTTGTATGCAAAGTACACAACTTTTCACTTTTTTCGGCTATATTTACAGAAATTTTGTTATATTTATGTAGTAAATTAGTTTAATAGGAGACATTATTATGAAGAGCGTAGAAAAAAAACAGGTTAAGGCAAAACCTAAAAAATTGTCAAAATATGCTTTGTGGCGTTTAAAACATCCAAATGGCGAACCTTTAATTATCCACGATATGCGTGCAGTTATGAGGTAGTATGCGTTATTTCATAGACACGAATATATTGCTATTTGCCATTAAAGAAGAAGACCGGCTTTCCAAAGAAGTTTCCGAGTTGCTTTTAGATACATCAAATACAATAAATATCAGCTCTAGAAGCATAGAAGAAATAATCCAATTGCTCAGAATAGGCAAAATTGAATTTTCTAGGTGGAAAGAAACAAAGGATATATTTAATCATATAGACGAACTAGGCTTTTCGGTTGATTATTTCAAGAAGGAACATATATTGACACTTGGCAAGCTAGTTCCTATCCCTGACCATAAAGATCCTGTTGACCACGCTATTATGGCACATGCTATAACTAACAAGGCTACTCTTATTAGTTCGGATGAGAAAATGCGTTTTTATAAAAATCAGGGCTTAA
>CAZIMU010000234.1:0-2802 GCA_964540355.1 uncultured Fibrobacteraceae bacterium
GATTTAACAACGCCCCAAGCCTGTTTAATAAGTTTATGCATAACCGCAACAACAGCAACCATATGCAAACTACCTTTGGCTATCAAACGATTGTAAAGGCTTTGACAAGGTTTATTCCATTGAATGGCAGATTTGGAGCAATTGAAAAGCAAAAACCGTAAATAAGGGTTGCCAACCTTAACTATACTACCATTGACATTCAAGCTAGTGCCACTTTCCAAATGCCTTGATGTCAAACCGACAAAAGAGGACAGACGACCGCTAGTCTCAAAAGAAGTTATGCCCTTGACAGAAACGAGAAGAACGGCAGCAGTTTTCGCACCTATGCCAACTATTGTCTGCAATAACTTAAACTCACTGGGGTATAAATCACGAGCGAGCGAGCATAATTCTTTTTCCAAATGGGTTTGATAATCATTGCAAACATCTACAAAACCAGACATGACACCCAACAAATCATCGTTTTTGCCAACGACAAAACTATGAGCATGATTAGCGTTATTGCAAGCCGTTTCCAACACTGTAACCCTGTTCAGAAGCGAAACTATTACCCTAGCCCTAACAAGCTTTGGCGGCATAATTTCATAAAACGGCAAACGCTCATTCTCCTCATTTATAGCAAACCTATGAATTAAACGAGCGTCTATTTTATCCGTTTTGGATTTATAGCCGAGAGACCTAATAAAACTACGAACACTATAAGGATTGAAAACCTTTACATCATAACCCCTTTGCTTTGAATAAGTGGCTAATCCGTAATGGTAGTTCCCAGTTGCTTCCATAGTGATTATGGAATTTGTCGGAACTTCCTTTAAAAGAATATTCCAACCTTTCCGATTATTGGAATATTTTTTGTCGCAATTTTCCCAATAGGCGTTAAAACTATCTTTGGAAATATCCACGCCTACATAAGAACGTTTTTCAACATTCATTTTTTACCTCACTTGTTAAATGTTTTTGCACCGCACACGAATAAAAGCCACCCTACTATAAACGAACGCCAAGGCTCAAAGTTTTAAACGGCAGAACATTCGGCACGGCACACCCACACGCTACCATCTTCGCTTACGCACGTGAATAATGCAGAGGGGGAATCGGCATTACGCATAGGTCAAGATTATATGTTACAAAATCCATGCCAATTTTGTATATTCTAAATATGAATAAGTTTTTCACGTTCTTTTTAATCTTATTGTTTGCAGCTTGTTCGGCGCCGCAAAAGGCAACAGAAAATATAGAGACCGAAAAGCCAAAAAAATATATTCCACAATACGCAAAAGATTTCGCAAAAGAAATGAAACAAAAATACCCCGAAAGATACGTAGGACTGAAATTCTTTTACGATGAAGAAGAAAACGGAATAGCGGAAGTTCTTATAGAGGGGGAAGAAAAAATCTATTTCAACGGCAGAAAACGCACAACCGTAATAACAGACGACTGGACACCTAGACGGACAATGAAAAAAATAAAAAGCTATATAGGGAACGATGAAATTGAATATAGCCTAACAGCAAAAAAAGCAGATGAAGCAGAACAACGAATAGAGCAAAGAAGGAAAGACCCCGCATTTACAGAAATTGAAAAAGTCATTTTTCAAATAGCAACGGAATATAAATACGACTATGAAAAAGCATACGGAAAAGAGGTAAAATACAGAAATCCGAACACTAAAAAAGCTGTTTGCGATGGATATACAAACGCTGTTATTGAAGCGTTCAAAAACAACCCATTAGTAGAGAGAGTAGAAAAATGGACATCAGCAATAGGAAAACACGCTTGGAATGTGATAATACTAAAAGACGGCAGGAAAATTTACTGCGATGCAACTTGGTATCAAAGACAGGGAATAGACAGCGAAGACTATGTAAAAGAAACCATATCCAAAACGCCAGTAAATTTAACTTTTGACATAGAGGAATTTAACACGCTTGGGGGTGCGATAAATGAAAGCACTGGGGAAATTATGAAAGTGCATTTTGCTTGGGAAGACGCTAAACTATCCAAATAAATTAAAATGGCAAATCATCATTATTATTATTTATATTCTTTTTGTAATAATCTAAATTTTCATTCGGATTAACAGGCGTAAAGGTTTTGTCGTTCTGCTCGGAAAAACTAGGGCTTTCGTTGTAGTCCTTGTAAAACTTAATCAAGTGAAGTATATTGCCAAACCTTTGGTGACTAGATAAAGTAACAAAACGGCTTTTAAATTTATACAGAAATTCATTCAAAGTTATGCCTTTATTATTCTTAGTTAAGGAATCCACGAAATAATCAAATTCATCGCTTGCTGCCATATCTTCAATAAATAAATCCTTGAAAAGTTCGTCATTTGTCTCCACGTCTTTCCAGTCATATTGTGCTTTGTTTGGATAGCCAAAATGACATAAATATTTTTTTGAGCCAACAATAGAAAGTATTTTTTCAAATGAATTATCCAATAAATAAGGTTCTCCATTCTCTTTAATAAATTCTGCGAAATAATTTTTCATAGTTGCCAAATCCCTAGCATTTGCAAAGGTCATAAGAAAATGCCAATGTTCTTTTTTTGGCACTCCGAAATCGTCTATATCCCTATCGTGTTTTATGAAATAGTATTTTTTGGCTATTAAGCGAATTTTAGCGGCTATTTCTACAAACGGAAAATCCATAGGCAGGACTATTTGCCAGCTGCGAGAAGTGATTTTCTTTTCTTTGGTTTTAGGCATTATTTTTATTCTCCGGTGGAAAATTGAGCAGCGCGACAACGCCAGTCTTTGCCTGTTCAAAAATATCCAAGTATAAACCGCTGGGAACTTTTGA
>CAZIMU010000235.1:0-2792 GCA_964540355.1 uncultured Fibrobacteraceae bacterium
AGATTCAAAAGGCCGTCTGGTCCGGTTCCGCTGTTCCAAAGCTGCCCAAGCACAATGGGTATGGAATTGGCTTCAAGCCCTAAGTCTTTAAGAAGGTCGTTGTAAATTTCCTTCAACATATTTGCCCAAGTTATGCCGCTTTGACCCACTCCGCTTTCTCCTTGATGAACTATAATGCCTTTAATAATGCCGCCATCGTTTTGGGCTATTTTTGCATTTTTGATTATGGCATCGTATAAATTGGCATAACCTGCATCCTTGTATCTTTTCATGCCCGACATCTCGGTATCGCTTGGTCTGCCGCTCACAACATTTTGCTTGTTGTAATATTGGTCTCCCCTTGTTTTGTGAAATGCCGCAAGCGCAAGGTCGCCTTGAGCCACGGGTATCACGCCTATTTTTACGTTTTCGGGTACTTTTTCCACGAGCTTTACGCCAAAGTAATTTGCAGGGGAAAGCCCTATGTTAAGCCCAAGATAATTCTTCAAATTGGCATCTGGAATAATAAGAGGCGGCACAGCCTTGTACCACTTACCCTTGGCTCTATTTTCTTTGGCATAAGTATCAGCAACAACATTCAACACCTGAAACCGCTCGCTCACGTTTTTGTCTTGTGTTCTGATTTCAGCGGGACCCTGCATATTTGACTGCCCAAAAGCGATGTAAACATCAAAAGAATTTGCAGCAACAACAGAGGAACTGCTCGCTAAACTGGAAGAGCTTAAAGTACTAGAAGAAGAAACTGCTTTGGAACTTGAAGACGAAAGGCTTTTTGAGCTTGAAGACGAAGCGGTTTTTGAACTTGACGATGAAGCCTCCTCTACTGAACTTGAAGACGATGAAACCTCTATTATTGAGCTTGAAGACGAAACTTCCATTATTGAGCTTGAAGACGAAACCTCTATTACTGAGCTTGAGGATGAAACCTCTATTACTGAGCTTGAAGACGAAATTTCTACTGAACTTGACGGTGGAATTTCTATTAAACTTGAAGATGAAGGCGTTATTGAGTTTGATGGTGGATTTTCCAAAGAATTGTTGGAAGAACAGGCTATAACAAGCGCAATTCCCATAATCTGAATAATAAATTTGTGAAAATTCATAATTACAATATAGAAAAACGTCTGAACCCCGATTGGCCAGGATTTAAGGATTTGCCCGATTTCGCATTTATGTTCCCAAAATTCGGCACAACAACCCGATACGGCAAACGGCATAATGATACGTTTGTAGGGGCGTGATGCTAGTATCAATGAGAATGCTTTTTGCCTTTTTACTCAATTTCTTTGTGTCTTGAACGGACCAAATGAGAGTGTGTGTATCCAAGATGTATTTCATAAACCTAAAAATTCTTCTTCTGTTATTTTTCCGTTACCAAATTCTTTAAAATGAGCCTTGCCCTCTAAGATGCCGATTTTTCTAATCGGAACTTTGCTTTCTTTAAACGGCATCAACATAGCCACAGGCTTATTTGCTTTTTTGTATGATATTCCTATTTTTTCGCCCTTTTGTACAAAGGGTAATATTTTTTTGAAATCTGCTGTAAATTCTGAAACAGTGTAGGTTCTCATATAATTGAATATAGAAAATAGCGAAATGTAATCCTGTTAATCCTTTAATCGAGCGCACCAAACAAAGCCGCTATGGGAACAGCCAACATTCCATCGCCATAAGAAAGCGTATGCTCCCCAGAATATAAAACTATTCCCAAATATGGCTTCTTTGTCGTAGCCGCTTATTTTTTTTGGAAATTCTCCGTTAAAAGCCATTTTCAAAAAAGAGGGCTTTTTGCGAAGTATCTCTCCTTGGGTAAGGGATCGCAAACCATAAGCCAACGTGAATAATCTGCCATTTTAAAACTCCTCTTTTATAGGGGCGAAAAGTAAAATGAAAAAGGGGCGAAAAGTAAAATAGAAGGAAAAATAACACAAAGTCCCCAGTAAAAGTGTAAATTTTACTCACCCTGCCATTTTCACTTCGTGGGCAGGGTTCGCCCTTCGGGCTGTCCTACGGACATTAAAAAATCTCTACTTATGCCTTTATAGGCACGAGATTTTTTTACTATATTACCCAACAATGAGAAAATTACTCCCAATCATTCTCCTGCTTATCCCCGCAGCTTTTGCCGCAGACGATTTTGAGCAGCAAAAAGCCGCTTTGCTTGCGGAAAAGCAGAATATTCAAAATGATATTAAAAAAATAAATGCACAAATAACCCAAACAGATTCGCTTTCAAAATCGGAACAGAAATTTGGCAAGGAACAGCAGGCTCGGCAAAAAACAGACCTTGATCGCAGGCAAGGGGAAATTGAGGAATTAAAACTGAAATTATCCGAATTGAACTCCGAAATGCAAAAGGAAAAAAATGCGGTATCTGCCTCTCAAACGCAAATTGAAAATATTAATGCAACCCGCAAGGCTCTCAGTGCGCAACTTGCAGGGCATTGCCGGCAATTGGAAGGTTTTATCAAAACAAGTTTACCATGGGACACGGAAACTAGGCTTGAAAGGACATCTGCCCTTTGCTCGGATTTGGAAAACGGTGCTGCAGCCGCAGAGGAAGGCTTCTCGCGTTTGCGCGCCATTTATGCAGAGGAAATTCGCCTTGGCGATGAAGTGCAAATCAGCAATCGCACCATAGTCCGCAACAATGGCGAAATTGTGAACGCAAATGTTTTGCGCATCGGCAACCAATGGATTGTCTATCAAGACGAGGCTGGTCTTCTCTTTGGGATTCTGGGCAAAAAAATAAACGAAAACGGCAGCTACGAATACAAATGGAAAGAAAATCT
>CAZIMU010000236.1:0-2782 GCA_964540355.1 uncultured Fibrobacteraceae bacterium
AACGAAATGCACTCAAGGGTAAAACTATCCACAATTAGCAAAGACTTGCAAACTTTTTACGAAAGATTCAATATAAACCTGGATTGCCTTGCCGACCGCACAGATTCGCTTGCTGTTCCGCTAAGACAATGCGTGATATTTAATTTAACTGTAAAAATTAGAGAGCTTGCCCTGGAAACTCTTTACAACGATTCTGCTACTTTTGCCTTTGAAAAGATAAAGGAAATGAAAGAAGAGTTTAATTCACTGCGAGTTCCCCTGCAATACACGCTTTTAGATAAATTGTTCATGGAACGTTTGACAAAGCTAATATCAAGAGTTCAGGAGATGCAAAACCAAACTTTGGATAATACCGAAAATCTTCAAAAACTAGTTAATAGAATAACAGAGCTAATAACCATAGCAGATTGGCTCAATTTGGACATAAATAAAAACTATCTGGAAAATCATAGCTACGATGCTTTTTTGCTGTACAAAAAAGACCCGACAAAATATGCTATTTTGCAACAGATGTTCCAATGGCTGAATTTTGAGGCTTAAAAGAAACCCTTTGCTTTTGGTATCACGGGCTTTATTTGCATTGTGTCTTGCTGTATATCTTTCTTTTTGAGAGCTTGCAAAAATGCTTGCCCCGCCCACTCTTCTAATGAAAGCCTGTTTCGCAAAAGCGCAACCAGAATGTGCATAAGCATCTCGCAGTCGTAAACAGCGCGGTGCATAGATTCGTCTTTTATCTTAAAGTTTATTTCGTTTCTAGACTCAAGGGCTTTTGTTATGTTGCCCAATTTATAATCTGGAAGCTGTATTGTGTTGCGGGCTATTTTTATGCTGTCTAAAATTGGAAGCTGTGGTGCAGGAATGGAGTGTTTTCCATAAGCTGTGCTCAAAAATTTGGTATCAAACGGGGCATTGTGCGCAACAAGGCAGTTTGCATCATCGCAAAAAACCTTGAATTTTTGCAAGACTTCTGAAATAGAGGGGGCAGATACAAGCATATCGTCTGTTATGTGATTTACCTTTACGGCCTCGTTTGGTTTTGATGCCTTTATAAAAGACTGAAATTCCTCTATTTTATCTGGAACTATGCTCCCTCTGTTCTCTTTCACGGAAAACTTCACTCCGCCTATTTCTATTATTTCGTGTTTGTTATCGTCTAAACCTGTGGTTTCTAAATCAAAGGCTATTATTTTTGCAAAATTACTCATATATTCTCCTTAACCATTAAATAGGGAAATCCTTTAGTAAAAATAAATCTTTGCCGTTCAGTTCTATATATCCATTTTTTACAAGGGCAGATAATTCTCTGTTCACCGTTTCTCTTGTGGTGCCGCTCATCTCTGCCAATTGCTGTTGGGTTGGGCGGTTTTTCAATTTTATTGCAGTGCCGCTGGTGTGAGATATCCTAATGCCTCTTTCTTCTATGAATTGCATTATGCAAGACTTTATTCTCTCCTTAATTGTACTCATGGAAAGAGAAGCTATTTGCATATAGGCTTTGTTCAATTTTTGCGTTGTTTCTTTTAAAAAATCAATGAATAATTTTTGATTGTTTGCTACTTCGCTTATAAAATCTTTTCCCTTGAAAATTATAATGGAACACTCTTCCTCGGCTTTAACCGAAATGAAACTTTTGCCGCTTTCATTAAATAACTGTATTTCGCCAAAAAAATCTCCAGTGCCAAGCAAATTCAAAATGCTGTTTCTGGAGTTTTTGGAATCAGAAAAAACTTTGGCTTGCCCCTTTGCGATAAAAAATATAGCTCTGCGAGCATCGCCTGCAAGCATAATGGTTTCTTCGTGCTGAAAATTTTGAATAGTGGCTATTTGCGCAAATCTATTCAATGCAGCTTCGTCTAAATTGCTAAAAAAATCTATTCTGCGAAAAATATCTAGCATATTGACCGCTGTGTCTTTTTGCATTTTTTTAGATGACATAGAGGGGTAACATAGAAAATTAAAAACTAACTTTATCCAATATTCCCTGCAAATAAGCAATGGTTATTCCGTAATTGGTTATGGGAACATTCTGCCGTTTTGCTTCTTCTATTCTGGACAATACATATTTGCGGTTGAACATACAGGCACCGCAGTGGATAATTAAGTTGTATTTTGTCAAATCCTTTGGAAAATCTGCGCCGCTTACAACCGTTACGGATAAATTCCCGTATTTTTTCCTCAATAAATTGGGGATTTTCTCTCTCCCTATATCTTCGCTAAGTGGTGCGTGAGTGCAAGCCTCCGCAATCAAAACGTGCGAATTTGCCGTTAAGCTGTCAATGGCTTTGGCTCCGCTCAAAAAAGTCTCAATATCGCCTTTGTATGCGGCAAAAAGCACGGAAAAAGAGGTTAGTTTGCTCTCTTTGGGCTTCTTGTCGTGTACAATTTTAAATACCTGCGAATCGCATATTATTAGATTGGGGGCTTTGTTCAAAGCGGCAAGTGTTTCATCAATTTGCCCCGTGACGCAGCTTATAACTATGCACTTTTTATCCAAAAGTTCGCGAAGGGTTTGCACCTGTGGGAGTATTAGCCTGCCTTTGGGAGCTTGTATGTCTTGGGGCATAACCAGCATAACTGTGTCACCTTCTTTAACCAAGTTGCCCGTTATATCAATTTCTTTATCGCTTGGAGCATTTCTAATCAAGGCTTCTTTGATTTTTTCAATATTGTTTTTTTTCAAAGCATTTACAATGATAATATCTTCATTATATTCCAATTTCAATTTAGCAACAATACCTACCGCATTATTGTTTTCCATATCATTGACTGCAATAATAACCTT
>CAZIMU010000237.1:0-2779 GCA_964540355.1 uncultured Fibrobacteraceae bacterium
ACGATTGGGAAACCGCTATGAAAGTTTGCCCCCCTGGTTGGCATTTGCCAAGCGAACAAGAATGGGAAGTTCTTGTTGATTCCGCAGGTGGCAAAAAAATAGCAGGAAAAAAATTGAAAGCGAAGAATGGTTGGGCGAGAAATGGCAACGGCACAGACGAATTTGGCTTTTCCGCCTTGCCTGGCGGAGCAGGCGGCAGCACTCGCAGGTTCACCGACAAATTCATCACTATTGGCACTCACGGCTACTGGTGGGGTTCTAACGAAAACGAAAACAAAAACAAAAACAACAACGCTTACTACCTGCGTATGATGAACTGGCGTGAAGCTGTCCGCTTCGGCTTTGAGGATAAAAGCTACTTGCTCAGTGTCCGTTGCGTGAAAGATTGCGGTGAAGTCAAAAAAGCGGTTAAACAAGGAGGTGGAAAATGATTATTTCAAGAATTTTCAGGATTATGTTTCTAGTTAGTCTCAAACCCAAGTTCTTTTACGACTTTGAGCATATTTTTGTCAAAGGAACAGATGCAGATTTCGCTTCTGCCGTATTTTTCGCTTATGTCAAGGGCGGTAGCTATGTGAATTGCATCAAGGCTTTTGCATTTAGACAAAATATCATAATTTCTGGATGCAGAACTTTCAAAATTTTCAGTAATATCTTTGTAGAAAATATCGCCCAAAAATTTGTTGAGCTTTTGCAATCTAGTTTTAAGCCGTTCTTCACCAGAAATACTTTTTTGTTGTTTAATACGTCTTCTCAAAGAAATGTTCATTTCAAATTTAAGCAGGATAGAACTTACTCTGACTTTGTTGTTCTGCCAAATTGCCAAAGCCTCGTCAGAACGGGCTTCGTTCAGCAGAATAGAGAGCAAAAGCGAGGAATCAAAATAGGATATAAGCATAAATCAAAATCTGTCCGCTCTTTCTTCTTCGTAAAAAGCCTCAAATTCTTCGGTTGTCATTTTAGGTTCTGTATCAAACCATTCAGGTCTTTCCATAGGTTGCGGAGACCTCTTAGGCAAACTCGCCCTGCCTGCTCTGGCTTCCTCAATCATCCATTCAACAAAACTGGCTTGTTGCTCGCTTTCCACAGGGAACATCACCCCATTGCCGAGGTCTATAAGCCTGCTACAAGGCTTGGCAGCGGACTTTGCTTTTTCAATGGCAGGTTGCATAACGGTTCCTCTGTGACTTTTTCTCCCTTAGAGAGTAATATAGAAAAAATGCGACAAGGAATTAAACCATCAACCAAGGAGATAGGAAAATGACACCATTAGA
This sequence comes from uncultured Fibrobacteraceae bacterium, assembly GCA_964540355.1. Taxonomy (GTDB): domain Bacteria; phylum Fibrobacterota; class Fibrobacteria; order Fibrobacterales; family Fibrobacteraceae; genus Fibrimonas. The sequence goes on from CAZIMU010000237.1 coordinate 1,275, forward strand.
ACACCAACTCGCAAAAGCCAAAAACGATGCCGAGAAAGTACAGATTTGCCTTGAAGCGGTTAAGGAAAGTGGCTATGGGCTTAAATATGTGCTAAAAGAATTTAAGACTGCGGAACTCTGCATTGAAGCGGTTAAACAATATAATCGTGCGATTAGATTTGTGCCTAATGTTATGAAAGAAGAAGTTAAAAAGGCGGTTGGGCTAGGAGGCAAACAAAATGCTAAATAAACAAGCAATAATAAGAGAACGCATAATCTCTGCCGTAATTGGCGGTGCTGTGGGCGATGCGCTTGGTGTTCCTGTGGAGTTTGAGGAAAGGGATAGCTTCAAAGTGGAAGATATGATTGAGGGCGGAACGCACGAACAGCCTGCTGGGAGTTGGTCTGATGACACATCGCTTACCTTGTGCCTCATTGAAAACATAATAGAGGGCGGAACGCCAGAAACGCTTATGAAAAAGTTTTCCGACTGGGAAGAAAAAGACTATATGACCTCTAACGGCGAATGTTTTGGCTGCGGACATATCACTTGGGCGGCAATAGAAACTTTTAGAAAAGGAACTCCGGCTGCCGAGTGTGGAGGGGCAAAAGAAACCGACAACGGCAACGGCTCTTTGATGCGCATTGCGCCACTGGTGTTTTTGAACTTGAAACTCAAAGACTTCAAATCGCGCCTAACAAATGTTGAAAAATACTCTGCCATAACCCACGCACACCCACGCGCCGTTTTAGGCTGCATAATCTACACAGAATATTTGCGGCAACTGTGCTTGCTTGCCAAAGACAAAGCAGAAGTTAAATATGTCAAATACAAAGCTCTGGCAGCGACCATTAAAATATGCAAAAAGGAAATCAGTGATGCCAAATACAAAGATGAATTTCCGCATTATAGCCGCATATTAAGCAGCATAATAATAAGCGAGAAAAGAGAGAATATTCAATCCGATGGGTATGTGGTTCATACTCTTGAAGCAGCTTTATGGTGCTTTTTGAACAACGACAATTTCAAAGACACCGTGCTAACAGCGGTAAATCTCGGAGACGACACCGATACCATAGCGAGCATAGCGGGCACAATGGCAGGAATGTTTTACACTCGCAGCTTTTACGAAGGAATACCGGAAGAATGGATTGACAAGCTGGCAAAAATTGATTTCATAAAAAAATTGTGCTACAAATTTATCCAAACACTTGAACCAAAAAACACCTACGAGCATTATCTAAAAGAAGTCAAGAAAAATGGCTTTACATTTGAATTTGTGCCAGAAGAATTCAAAACACCAGAACTCTGCCTTGAAGCGATTAAAGCGGATTGCTTTTCACTTAGTATAATACCAAAGCCGCCCTGGAGTGAAGAATATGATGAGGATATAGACGGAGGGGATATATTTATCGAGGGTACGCAATTCAATACTATGCTTAAATTTGTCCCAGAAGCCCTTAAAACCGCCGAACTTTGCTTTACAGCGGTTAAGCGTGAATACCAAATGAAAGAAAATACCCCT
>CAZIMU010000238.1:0-2774 GCA_964540355.1 uncultured Fibrobacteraceae bacterium
ATTAAAAATTTCGATTCCACTCTATTGTCGGCTTATGACAGGTTAAAGCAGCTTTTCCCAGGTGTTTACGTGAATGTGAATAATGGCAAGCGCGTAAATAGCTGGTGCGGCTTGCGTACACCGGAATGTACCACTGGTGCAGCAAAAAGTGCTCACAAAACAGGCGAAGCCTTGGATTTGCACCACAGCTCTAAACTAAATGAACTGAGAAATTTTTGCGAAAGTTCCGAAGGGCTTAAACTTGGGATTAAAAGAGTTGAACATAGAGATAGCACAAAAACCTGGGTTCATATAGATGTGAAACAGCCTAATGCGAGTAACTGGAAAGACAAAACCAAGCCTTATATTTTTGTACCTTAGCAATTAACCCTGAACAAAGGAGAGAATATGAAAATAGCCTTAGTGTCATTTGTTTTATTAACCTTAGCCTTGTTTGCTTTGCTTTACAAGGAAAAATCTATGGAAAACGATGATTCCCTCACAGATTCTAGAGATGGTAGAAAATATAATACCTTCATAATAGGTAGCCAAGTTTGGATGGTAGAGAATTTAAAATTCAAGGCGAAAGATGGCAAATGCTATGACAACAATCCTGAAAATTGCGAAAAATATGGTGGTTTGTACGTTTGGGAAACTGCAAAAACCGTTTGTCCTGGGGGATGGCATTTACCTATAAACAAAGAATGGGAAACTCTCATCAGTTCTTTAGGTGGCAAAAGAGAAACTCATCAAGGCGAAGAATGTGATTGCGAAATAGTATCTTATACAGGAGTGGGAAAAGAGCTTATGGTGAAAGAGGGTTTTTCTACTTTGCTAGGCGGAACTTTTCTTCAAGGTGATTATGATGAATCTCACGTGACATTTGAAGGCATAGGTGATTACGGCTGTTGGTTTAGTGCTTCTCCGGGTTATTCCACAGGAGAAATATGGTTTATAAAAGAGGATGGAGTGCAAGCAAAATTTCTTGAATATAAAGAAGGCTGTTCTGTGATTTGCGTGAAGGATTGAGAGAGAAAATTCTATTTTCCCAATATGCTCCTAGGAAACTACAACGACTGCACAGTGCTGGAAGAATTGCCCCAAGGGTTTTATGTGGAAACCCAAGATGGTAAAGATAGAGTGCTTTTGCCAAAAACAAAAGCACCTAAGAATTTGAATATCGGTGATAGCATAAATCTTTTTATTTATTTGGACAATGAAGCGAGACCGATTGCCACAACGCAAAAATCTAAGGCTTGTGTTGACGAATTTGCGGTGCTGCGTGTTAAAGATGTAAATGATGTGGGGGCGTTTTTAGACTGGGGTTTAGACAAAGATTTAATTTTGCCATTTAACAATCAGTTGGGGGAATTGGAAATAAACGATACCTGCGTTGTGCGAGTTTTTATAGACGAAAAAAGCGGACGCATAAGTTCTACTGAAAGATTGCGCAAATATTTTGACAGGGATATTTCGGAACTTAAAGAGGGAATGGAAGTTTCGCTAATCGCCTACGATTTTCAAGAGGAACGCCATATCGATTTTGTAATAAACAAACGCTGGACAGGTAGGCTTTATTGCAACCCCGTTTCCACAGGTTTGCATATAGGTGATTTTTGCACAGGCTACATTCACAGTCTAAGAGAAGAAGATGCCTTGATTGCCCTTAGCCTTTCACCCATAGGTTTTGATGCTCTTGTGGATAAACACAAAGATGCATTGCTAAAAGCCCTAAAAGACAATAAGGGTTTTTTGCCATTTTCTGATGATTCGTCTCCAGAGGAAATTCGCAAGAATTTTGGAATGAGCAAAAAAGGGTTTAAAAAGCTTGCAGGCAAGCTGTGGAAGCAAGGCGTGGTGGAGTTAAGCCCAAAAGGGATTAAGCTGGTTAAGAACTAAAATAGATAGGCGTGAATGAGAAGGCGGAAGTCCAAGCCTAAGCCGAATCCCCATTCGCTATCCCATTCGGTAGTATTGGCATGTTCATAAGATTTGTGATATATTCTCAAACCTGGGAATAATTCAAACGAAATATCCCATTTGAAAGATGTAGGTGGAAACCAAGATATGCCAACAGCACAATTGGGTGCTATCACAAGGTTCTTTACTCTGCTATGATCATTTATGTCACCTTCGCTCCAATAACCAAAGCCAAAGTTTGGTCCAAAATGCATTGGAAATCTACCTGCCGATGAAGGATCTGCTTTAATAACTTTTGGTTTTAAAAAATAATAACCCGCATCTAAACCAATGCTTGCCCAACCTCTGGTAGAAAATCCTAATCCTCCACCGAGATAAACATCCCAAGCGGTATTGTCGTTATTGAGACGCTTAAAATCAAAACCCGAGCCATAATTGCTAAGCCAAAGACCTAAAGCATTTTTATCTTCAGCAAAAGATACGCTTGCAAATAAAACGAGAATTAGAAGTAATCTTTTCATAAGTTTAAATATAGTAAAAATCCTTCACTTCCCTCATTAGCTCCCTATATTCTTCCACAGCTTTGATATGCGGAAATTCTATTTTCACGGAATCTGGAGCGCAAAAAAGACAGGCTTTGTCTGCGGCTTGGAGCATTGAAATATCGTTATAGGAATCGCCGGCAGCAAATACTTTGAAATTCAGAGATTTAAAGGCTTCCACCGCACATTGCTTTTGATTTTGCTGACGCAATTTATAACCTATTATTTTATTGTTTTCAATTTGCAAATTATGGCAAAACAAAGTTGGGTAGCCAAGTTTTTTCATTATGGGCTTTGCAAATTCCGCAAAGGTATCTGATAAAATCACAACTT
>CAZIMU010000239.1:0-2736 GCA_964540355.1 uncultured Fibrobacteraceae bacterium
CGGTTAAAAACAAACTCGCAGAAAAAGACGGATATTCCTTTGAATTTGAGATAAAGGATATTTTAGCCGAAGCAAAAAATGGGTAGAGTAATTTTTTCTATATTAACCATCTATGCTTCGCAAGTTGCCTCTCTCTGGCGTTCAAACATTCGCCGATGTGATAAATGATTTTGCTGTGTATGTGGACAAAACCTCATACATACACGATTTAATTTCAAACTACAAAACCGTATTCCTTTCTCGTCCGCGCCGTTTTGGTAAATCACTCACTTGCTCCACGCTAAAAGCGGTTTTTGAAAACCAAAAAGATTTGTTCAAAGGACTTGCCATAGAAAACTTGCCTTGGGAATGGAAAGAATACCCAGTAATTCATTTGGATATGAGCGCAGAAAACTGCGCAGCAGGGAATGATAGATTAATTGGCTTGGTTAGCAGGTATTTACAATATTCTGCTGAAAAATACAATATTTCTCTGCCAGATGACAAAATATCAGGAAAATTTGAACATTTGATAAGAGAACTTTGCAAAATCAAAGGCAAGGTTGTAATAATAATAGACGAATATGACTGCCCATTGCTGGATGCCATTAACCACCCACAGATACACAGCGAAATAAAAGAAGAATTGAAAGGCTTTTACAAAGTGCTCAAAGCCAGTGACCAATACATTCAATTTGTATTTATAACCGGCATAACAAAATTCGCACAGGTGAGCCTATTCAGCGGAATGAACCAGCCAGAGGATATTTCATTTAACCCTAATTATGCAGCTTTATGCGGCTTTACGCAAGAAGAACTTGAAAAATATTTTGAGCCGGAAATAAATGAATATTCCAAGAGGTTTGCTGGCAGGGAAAATTATCTTGCAAAGCTAAAGAATTTTTACAACGGGTATAAATTTGCAAGGAATGCGGATAAAGTTTATAATCCTATAAGTGTGATGAAGCATTTTGGCAATGATGGTGATTTCAGGGTATTTTGGGCAGAAACTGGTACCCCAAGCTTTTTGGCAAACTACATAGACAAGAACGGAGTTGACATTGCCGATATTGAAAATATGGTATTTTCTCCAGAGGCTTTTGGCAAATACAACGACGACGAAATTTTTCTAGTTCCTCTTATGTATCAGGCAGGCTATTTGACCATTAATGATTACGAAGCCGAATCTGGAACCTATAAATTGAGCTATCCGAATATGGAAGTTCGCAGTTCTTTTTCCGAATTTCTATCAAAGCAGTCAGGTTTTGATGCTATGAAACGTGCCTCCGCTTTGAACAAGCTTTTCAAAGCCTTGCAAGCAGGTGATGTTGATGCTTTTATGGAAACAATCAAAATCTATATGCAAAGCGTGAAATACGATTTAATCACAAAGATGACAGAATACTATTTTGAGTTTGCCTTTTCCAATATTTTGAATATGCTTGGGTTTAACTGTGAAATAGAGGTTCACAGTGCAATAGGCAATGTTGATGCGATTATCAAGTTGCAAAAGAATGTGTTTGTGATAGAGGCAAAATTAGACAAACCTATTGAGGATGCCTTAAGGCAAATAGAGCAGAAAAAATATTACGTTCCTTATATGGAAAAAAATTTGAATATATTTAAAATAGGCGTTGTTTTCGGAGAAAAGGAAAGGAATATTGTAGAATGGAAAACAGCACCATGAACCATCTACCTCAGGCTTAAATTACTATATTATTACCTATGGCTATACCTATAAGTTCCATTCCTGCTTTAAAAGGCAAAGAAGCACTTGATTTTGTTGAAGCTGCGGAAAACAGCTACAAAAAGAAAGGTTCTGTGGATTTTTCCGCTAAAATTCGCATTGCAGACAGAATTCTTAAAAAAGCGAGAATCTAGCTTGCAACTGGAAAGGGATTTTTGACCTAATTGCATTGCTATAAGTAGCCTTTGCATTAGGCTTAATTTTTTCTATATTTACACCTAGCTATGTTCCCTAGCTCTAAAATATGTTTCGCCGAGCCTCTTGCAGAGGCTCTAGGTTGCAATTTTACGGTTAGTGTTATGTGGGTAAAATTTGTCAATAAAATAATTAGCAAATTCTGCCCCCCCCCATAAGTCCTTGGAATATAAGGAGTTACGACTTTCTGCTAATCCTAAATCTAGGGTTCAGACCTTTTTTTATTCACCACAAACCGTAGGAGTTATCCGATGAAAAAAACCGTGCTTACACCCGCCATTCTAATAATTTCAATGATGATACTCCCAGCAAATGCAAGTGTGTTCTGGCTGGATATTGTCAAGGAATTTGTAGCAGGCGGAATCAAAACAATAGTGATGCCCAAGAAAATCACAAACCCCCTAACCGCAACCGAAAGCAAACCCACCGCCACTGAAGCACTCAAATCAAGCGCAGACCCGACTCCGCAGGATATTTACGATGCTTTGAGCAAGCTGAACAATGTATGCCAAGAAATAGGCAAACACGTTCCTTGTAGCATAGGTGAAGGAAGGGGTCTTTCCACAGGTATGGCTCGCGACAAAGCACTCGCCAAAGCACGCATTGAAATGGCTAACAATATGGGAACTTATGTGAAAAACAATGTCAATGTGGATGCCCAGTCGGATATGGACGAGGCAGGCGTATTCAAAGAGACAGAGAATTTCCTCACGAAAGGCGAGCTTAAAACCGAGCAGCTTGTTTCCGGCGCGCAGCAATACATGAGCTACACATACATAGACGAGGCAGGCACAGAACTGAACAAGGGCAAGTCG
>CAZIMU010000240.1:0-2693 GCA_964540355.1 uncultured Fibrobacteraceae bacterium
TAATAGACAATGAGCCTTTTATAGATTTAGTGTATTTTGAAAATTATGTGGTTCCTGCAATTTATGGAGGGTTTGATGTGATTTTCCCATAAATTTAATGTACACTTCAAATCTCCGGTTGCCTACCCGTCAACCTAACAAAAATCTCCACATACTTGTCCACAGTGTTTTTAACCACATTTGGTGGCACTTCGGGTCCCGGATATTCCTTGTTCCAATCCAAAGTTTCCAGCCAGTCGCGGATATACTGCTTGTCAAAGCTCTCTTGGTTTTGCCCTTCTTGGTATTTTTCGGCAGGCCAATACCTTGAAGAATCCGGGGTTAAAATTTCGTCTATCAAAACGGTTTTGCCGTCTATTTCGCCGAATTCAAATTTTGTGTCTGCCAAGATTATGCCCTTGCTTGCGGCATATTCCCTTGCTTTGCTGTAAACTTCAAGAGTTAAATCCCTTAGCACCGCCGCTATTTTTTCTCCGACTATTGGGATTGTCTGCTCATAAGATATATTTTCATCGTGGCCGGATTCGGCTTTGGTACTTGGGGTGTAGATTGCAGGGTCTATTTTTGCGCAGAGCTTTAAGCCTGTGGGCAAAACGTGACCGCAAATTTTGCCTGTTTTTTGGTAATCTTTCCAGCCAGAGCCTACAATATAGCCTCTCGCTATGCACTCAACATCGTGCCGCTTTGCTTTTTTAACGAGCATTGAACGCCCACGTAAATAATCGGCGTGGGGTTTAAGAACGGCAGGGTAGTCTTCAACATCTGCACTTACCAAATGATTTGGCATACCGAGCTGTTTAAACCAAAAAAGCGAAAGTTGATTCAATATCTTGCCTTTGCCTTGAATTGGCGTTGGAAGAACCACGTCAAAGGCGGAAATGCGGTCGCTTGCCACCATCAAGAAATGCTCGCCAAGGTCGTACATATCGCGAACCTTGCCTTGGTGAAACAAGGGAACTGAGGTGATGGGAGTTTCAAATTTTAACAACATAGGTGGAAATATAGCAAAAATTTGCCTATACCCTTGAAATTTTTTATGAAAATTTCTATATTTAGTGTGTCTTTTAAAAGGAGGCTATATAATGGCACAGAAAAAAGAAACAAAAGCAGTTAAAGCACCTGCAAAAACTGCAACTAAAAAAGCTCCGGCAGCCAAATCTGCCACTCCCAAAACAGCACCTAAAAGCAAAGCAGCTACCAAAGAAGTTGAGTTCAAAGCATATTCTCCGCTTTCTGGCTCTGTTGCCGTTGCCATTGATTCCACTGGTTGGAAGCCTGTCGCTCTAAAGAAAGGCAAAAATGGAAATTGGAGCGGAAAAGTCAAATTAGCTTCTGGCGTTCATCAGTATAAACTTGTTTTTGATGGGCAATTTTGGCAAACCGATAATGCCAATCCAGAACGCATTTCCGATGGTCATGGTGGAGAAAACAGCGTTATAAGAGTTTAAATCCCTAAATATGCCGAGCGAAAACAAAGAATACAATGTTTCTTTTGGCGATAAGGAAATATCTTCTGCGGTAGGTCAATTTGGTTCTCCGCTTTGGATATACGATTTTGGGGTTATAGAAAAGCGTATATGGGATTTGCGCCATTTTGGTGTTATTCGGTATGCGCAAAAAGCGGCTCCAAATATAAACCTATTGTCAAAAATGAAATCTGTGGGGGTGGACGTAGATGCCGTTAGCGCAGGTGAGGTTGTCCGTGCTTTGCGTGCTGGTTTTCAGCCAATGCACATAAGATATACCGCAGATATTTTAGACAGAGATGCGCTTGATATAATAAAAGAACACTCTATTTCGGTTAATATAGGTAGCCCAGATATGCTTCTCCAGTTGCACGAGGCAGATATAAAAGTACCGCTTGCAATACGCATAAACCCAGGTTTTGGGCATGGACATTCCAACAAAGTCAATACGGGTGGCGATCTTTCAAAACACGGTATATGGCACAGCGATCTTCCAAATATTCTTAAAAAAGCAGAAGAGCTTGGCTTTGCTGTTGAGTGTTTGCATATTCACATCGGTTCTGGCTCAGATTATATCCACCTATCTCAGGTCGTTTCCGCAATGGAACACGCAGTTAGCACCATCGGTGAGGAGACTCGCAAATCGCTAAAAATAATAAGCGCAGGCGGAGGGCTTCCTATATCTTACAAAAGAGATGAAAGTTGGCACTTGGATTTGGACAAATATTACAATATTTGGGACAACGCTCGCAAAAGAATTAGCGAAAGCATTGGGCATTATCTTCAATTGGAAGTGGAGCCGGGCCGTTATTTGGTAGCCGAGAGTTGTGTTTTGGCAACAGAAATTCGAGCTGTGAAAAAAATGGGCAAAAATCTATTTTATCTCATAGATGCTGGTTTTTCAGATTTAATACGCCCGTCTTTTTACGGAGCTTACCACCATATTTCAATTATTCCAAAAAATGAGGAAAAAAGCACAGAAGAAGTGGAAGCCATAATCGCTGGCCCTTTGTGCGAAAGCGGTGATGTTTTTACCCAAGAAGAGGGAGGCATTGTAGTTAGCCGCAAATTACCGCTTGCAAATGTTGGTGATTTGTTGATTATTCACGATGCTGGAGCTTATGGTTCGGCAATGAGCAGCAATTATAATTCCCGTTTGCTTGCACCGGAAATTCTATGGGAAAAAGGCAAATTTACGCAAATAAGAAAGCGGCAAACCTTTGAGCA
>CAZIMU010000241.1:0-2683 GCA_964540355.1 uncultured Fibrobacteraceae bacterium
TGCGTGAATTTGGCAGATTGCATTACAAGAATTCTGCTTATTTGAATTTTGACAATAATGATAGGGCAAAAGGAATTTTTGAACAAGATTTTGACATAGCTCGCATTGTAAAGGCGGTTGAGATTGAAACAGGGGAAAAAATAGAAGAGAAAGAGACTTTGCTCATTTTTGATGAAATACAGGAATGCCTAAAAGCCTTGACTTCTTTGAAATATTTTTGCGAGAATGCTCCAGAATATCACATCGCTTGCGCAGGAAGTCTGCTTGGGGTTGGGGTTGCTAGTTCTGAGGGTAGCGGCTTTCCAGTTGGAAAAGTTGATTTTTTAACCATTTACCCTATGACTTTTTTAGAATTTTTAGAAGTGCTTGGGAAAAACGATTTTGCCCGCATAATAAAAAATCTGGAATTTAAGCAACTAGCGATATTTCACGAAAAAATCTTGGAGCTTTTAAAGCAGTATTTTTTCATTGGCGGTATGCCTATGGCTGTTAAAATTTTTGCTGAAAGCGGAGATTTTGCAGAGGTGAGAAATACTCAAAATCTAATTGTGCAAAGTTATTATGCAGACTTTGCAAAGCATATTCCCTCACGCGACATTGCAAAAGTTCGGCAAATTTGGAATTCAATTCCAAAGCAGCTTTCAAAAGAAAACAAACGCTTTTTGTATGCGGATTTAAAAATTGGCGCAAGGGGCAGAGATTATGAAACTGCCTTGCAATGGCTAATAGATTCTGGGCTTGTTCGCAAAATAAACAAGGTGAATTTACCAAGCCTTCCATTAATAGCTTACGAAGAAAGCTCTATTTTCAAACTTTATTTTGGAGATGTGGGGCTTTTGTGCGCTATGGCGAATTTGGATATAAAAACCATTTTGGAACCAAAAGACGAATTATTTTTTCATTACAAGGGAGCCATAGCCGAACTGTTTGTTTTGCAGGAATTGAAAGCCAATAATCCGCAAGCGCCACTATACTATTGGGCAAATGCAAAAAATACCGCAGAAATAGAGTTTATCGCTCAATTTGAAAATAATATTATTCCAATAGAAGTTAAAAGCGGAGTTCATGTACAATCAAAAAGCCTAAAAAAATACTGCGAGCAATACAAACCAAATTTAGCTGTTCGCATTTCGCTAAAAAATTACGGCAAAGAGGGAAATTTAACAGCACTCCCCATTTATTTGGCGGGACATTCATTTCATTTCTCTTAACTATATTATTTTTTAGGTGGAAGTTTTATATATTACATTATATGTAATTATGTGCATTATTTAGGGCAGGTTTTTATGATTGAAATCAGAGTTTTTAAGGTTTAACACAATGCAAAACGCAAAACGCAGACAATGGCGCGAAAAACGGGGCAATGCGATGCAGCAGATGCACAGCGGAGTTCTTGACGAAAAGCCGTTGAAAGAGAGATGGAGCAGAGAGGGCAGAACTGAGGCAAAGAGAAAAAAATTAAAACCTCTTGAAGAAAATTTTTTGGCAGAACAAAAAGAATATGGACTTGTGCTTTCTGTGCATAGACGCTCTTGCCAGGTTCGGTTGCAAAGCGGCAAAGAGATAAAAGCATTTTACTTAGCAAAATCTGTGGAAGAAGCGAGGGAATTTCCAGCCGTTGGCGATATTGCTCATATAGGGAAAAATAGCGATGGCAATGGAAATTTTATCATTGGGCTAAAACCTCGCAAAAGCGTTTTAACCCGCCCAGGCCCACGCACAAGGGAGAGTCAGGAGCTTGTTCAGGCTGCAAATATAGACCAAATTGCCATAGTGATGAGCCTTGAAAACCCGCCTTTCAATTTTGGCTTTGCAGACCGTTTTTTGCTCACAGCAAATTTCAACAACTTGCCCTTTATTTTGATTCTCAATAAATGCGATTTAATGGAAAATATCCCAAGCGAAATTAGGGAATTTATTGAGCTAACGGATAATACCATTTTAACAAGTGCGGAAAGCGGCAGCGGCATAGAGGAATTGAAGGAAAAACTGCATGGCAAAATTTCTGTTTTTAGCGGGCAAAGCGGGGTTGGAAAATCTTCTTTGATAAATATACTTGTGCCAAGTGCTTTGCTGAACACCAGCGAGGTCAGAAAAAAAGATGGCAAAGGTAGGCACACAACCGTTGCATCTTCTTATTTGGATTTGCCTGATGGCGGCGCAGTTATAGACACACCAGGCATCCGTGCCCTTGGGCTTATGAACCTAAGCACAGACGAACTAGCCCGCTGCTTCCCCGGATTTTTTGAAAGCGATGTATTTGATTGCAAATTCAAAGACTGCAAACACCAAAGCGAACCGGACTGCGCCGTTTTGAAGAGAATGGCAGAGGGGCAGATTTCCGAAGCGAGATATAAGAGCTATTTGCGTATTTTGGGTTCGCTTTTGTGAGATTGGTTGTTTAATTTGGGAATATTTGGGAAAATCTGGGAAAATAAGGGAATATTTGGGAAATATTTTCTATATTTAGGGAATGTTAGAGATGCGTTCCACCTTATCTAAGAGGCTAGAAAAATTGAAAGAAATTGCAATGATAGAATCTATTGGTTCTTCCTGTAGATTAGCAGGCAATAAACTCTCAAATAAAAAAGTAGAACAACTAGTGTCTCGCATACAAAAACCAGAGGTAAAAAATGCCAGCAATGCAATGGACTGAACAGCTAAGTGTGAAAATAGAATCAAT
>CAZIMU010000242.1:0-2669 GCA_964540355.1 uncultured Fibrobacteraceae bacterium
ATTTTGCTGGATGTTATGATGGGTGGAATGTCTGGTTATCAGATGGCAGAGAAATTGCGCAAAGACGGGAACGATATAAACATTATATTTTTAACCGCGAAAGATACCGAAAACGATATGCTCACGGGATTCTCTGTTGGCGCAGACGATTATATCTCCAAGCCCTTTTCATTAAAAGAAGTTTCTGCCAGAGTTAAAGCAGTTTTAAAACGGCAAGCGGAAAATGAGAAAGAAGAGGAGCAAACATTGCTCATCATTGACGATTTGCAAATAAATTTTCAATCAAAAGAAGTGAAAGTAGGAGATGAAATTATTCCACTTACAAAAACGGAATTTGAAATTCTCTCTTTGCTCGCACAAAATCCTACGCGGGTATATTCCCGGCAAAATATCATTAGCCAGGTTTGGAAAGATACTATTTACATAACAGAGAGAACGGTTGATGTGCATATAACTCGCTTGCGCAAAAAACTCGGCGCAAAAGGTTCGCTGATATCCAGCCGTGCCGGATTTGGGTATAAGTTCAATGAATTTTGAAAATTATAGCATTTTAATTTCTGTATTCTCTGCGATAATACTCGCTTTTATTGGGCTTCTTGTTCGCTATATATATAATTCTAAACAATTGAAAGTATTGGAAACAGAACTCGGAGATATTAAAAATCGCCACGCAAAAATTATTCAAAAAATAAAAGAAGATGAATGGCGCATAGAGCAAGAAAAAGAAAAACTTTTGATGCACACACAGGTGTCTGCCGAGGGTATATGCTTTTTCAAACCAGACCGCACAGTTGATTTTCACAACGGGCTTTTTTTGCAATATTTCAATATGATTGCTTACGACTCAATGAATATAGAACGCGATATGCTCAGTGATGATGTTTTTATTTCGGTGGTGAATTTTTTGGAAAGCCATGTGAACGAGGCTTGTTTTGAAACTCGTGTTAGCAGGCACGGCAACGAATTTTCTTTGCTTGTGAATACTTTTGCCGACAAGAGTTTTGAAATTATTTTAATAGACATAACTTCACGTGAAAAAACTAGGCGTTTAAAGCAAGAGATGACCGGAAACATAGCGCACGAGCTGCGAACACCTGTGACCAGCATACGGGGTTTTTTGGAGATAATTTTGAGCAATAATCTTGAAGAGGAAAAAAAGCAGGAATACTTGAAACGCGCATATAACCAAACTCAAATATTGTCTGAACTTATTGCGGATATGAGCCTTTTAACCAAGATTGACGAACACGCAGAAAGCCTAAAAATGAGCAAGGTGAATATAAATGAATTGCTCCAAAATATAAAAAACAACTCCGACAAAGCCCTTGCCGAGAAAAATATTCAGTTCAATGCAAATATCCCAGAAAATTTAAATGTATTTGGCAATGAGAGTTTGCTGTATTCTATTTTCAGAAATTTAACCGATAATGTTATTCGGTATGCAGGCGAAAATGTGAGCATAAATATAAGAACATTGCCAGATTTAAACGATGGGAAAGTATATTTTGTGTTTTCCGATACGGGAAAGGGTGTTGGGGAAAATGTTATGCTAGAGCGTTTGTTTGAGCGTTTTTATAGGGTGGAGGAGGGGCGTTCCCGCGATACAGGCGGTTCGGGTCTTGGGCTTTCCATTGTGAAAAACGCTGTTCTTTTTCACGGAGGCACCATAACGGTGCGCACCGGCGGAGAAAACACGGGTTTGGAATTTTTGTTTTCGCTCAAGAAATCTTAACCAAATCGTAACACGAACTAATCCCCTTCGTAACCTTCAGAATCTAACTTTATAGTGTTTAACACAGGAGAACAGAGTATGAAAAAATTCTTGCTCGTTACGCTTACCACATTGGTAGCTGTTTCTGCGCTTTATGCACAGAAAGTCAAAGGCTCAGACACCGTGCTTCCTCTTTCACAGCAAGAGGCAGAGAGTTTCACAAAAGCAAATAAAAGTGCTAACGTCACGGTGACAGGAGGGGGCAGTGGCGTTGGCATTTCTGCTTTGCTAGAAGGCACCACCGATATTGCCCAGTCTTCACGCAAAATAAAATTTGAGGAAAAACAAAAACTTCAGGAAAAAGGGGATAAAGTAGTTGAAAAAATAGTAGCCTACGATGCGCTCGCAGTTATTGTGCATCCTTCAAATACGGTTAGCAAACTCACACGCGAACAAATGGAAGATATTTTCACAGGCAAAATTACCAACTGGAAAGAAGTTGGCGGTGCTGATATGAAAATAATCCCCTATTCCCGCGAAACATCTTCTGGAACTTATGAGTTTTTTAAAGAACACGTTTTGAAAAACAAAAACTATGTGAACGGCATAATGAGTATGCCCGCCACGGGAGCAATAGTCCAGTCCATAAGCCAAACAAAAGGCGCAATTGGCTACATTGGTCTCGCTTATCTAGACAAAAAAACAAAAGCTATTCAGGTTTCTTTTGATGCAGGAAAAACCTACACGGCTCCTTCTGTTAAAAGCGCCATGGACGAGACTTATCCCATTGTTCGCCCGCTTATCTACTACTACGTAGAAAAATCCGAAAGCACGGTGAAACCTTTTGTTGATTATGTGCTTTCTGCTGCTGGGCAAAAAATTGTGAAAGATATTGGGTTTATACCAATTAGTAAATAATATGAGACGTTTTATTGAAAAAGTCATAGAAAATATACTG
>CAZIMU010000243.1:0-2659 GCA_964540355.1 uncultured Fibrobacteraceae bacterium
CTGAAAACGATACTGTGACAATAAAGCAAGAGATAGAATTTTTAACAAATTATTCAAATTTAATGCGGCTTCGCTATGGCTCTGAATTGAATTTCAAATTAGAGACGGATTTACAAGAACCAAATGCACCCATAGCCCCTCTTTTGCTTATGCCGCTATTTGAAAATGTTTTCAAGCACGGAATATCCAATTCTGTGAAAGATAGTTTTATCAACATAAAAATACGTTCCTCGAATGGAAAAATTATTTTTGAAAGTACAAATACATATTTTCCAAAAACGCCTCAAGATAAAAGTGGCAGCGGCATAGGCATTGCCAATATGCAAAAAAGGCTTGACCTGCTCTATGAAGATCATTTTCATTACGATTGCAAAATTGACGGGGAAAATTATATAACAAAATTAGAATTGCAATATGACACAAGCAATTGAAATCCGCAAAGCACGCGAACACAACCTTCAGGGCATAGATATAAACCTGCCCCGCGATTCCTTTGTTGTGATTACGGGAGTTAGCGGCTCTGGCAAAAGCAGCCTCGCTTTTGATACCATTTTTCAAGAAGGGCAGCGCAGGTACATAGAATCGCTTTCCGCTTATGCGAGGCAATTCATAGGCACAATGAAACGCCCCGATGTGGAAAGCATAAAGGGAATTTCACCCACAATTTCAATAGACCAAAAAACAATAAACAGAAATCCTCGTTCAACGGTAGGAACAGTAATTGAGATTTTTGACCATTACCGTTTATTGTTCGCTCGCCTTGGAACTCCGCATTGCCCAAAATGCAAAAAAGAGATAAAAGCCCAAACCACCGAACAAATTGCAGATAATATTTTTTTAGAAAGAGCAGGGCAGTTTGCGATAATTATGGCTCCTATTGTTGTGGAGAGAAAGGGCGAATATAGGCGAGAAATTCAAGAGCTAAAAGAAAACGGTTACGACCGTGCGAGGATAGATGGAACAATTTATGAGTTAAACAAAACCTTGCCCAATTTAGCACGCTATGAAAAACATTCCATAGATGTGGTTATAGATAGAATTCAAATAGAAGCAAAAAATAAAACGCGTTTAATGGAATCTTTGGAACAAGCGTTCAAAGTGAGCGGCAATAAATTGGTTTCATTTATGTTCGGCGAAACTTACGAAGTGCAAAGTGCAGACTTGGCTTGCGCAAAATGCGGAATTTCCTTGCCAGAAATTGAACCACGCCTATTTTCCTTTAACGATAAGCAAGGGCAATGCCCAATTTGCAAAGGGCTGGGAAAAACTTATCAAATAGAGGTTTCAAAACTCATAAATCCCGAACTCTCAATAAACGAAGGTGCGGTTTTGGCAAGCACAGCCGATGGCCGCTTGATTTTTAGCCAGCACGGAATGGCGGAATACAAAGCGATAGCTAGGAAAACAGGATTTTCGCTGAACACCAAGTGGAAAGATTTGCCGCCTAATGCGCAAAATGCCGTTTTAGAAGTTATAGTTCCCATTCTTCAAGGGCTTTGGGATCAATGGCATATAAGTTTGCTTCAAAAATATATGCTCATTGAACCTTGCAGCGAGTGTAATGGAGAGCGAATTTGTGCAACGGCACGAGCGGTTAAATTTCACGGAAAGGGAATTTCGGAAATTTCCTCTTTGTCTGTGGAGGCATCGGTGAAATTTTTTAATGAGCTTGAACTCCGCGAAAAAGAAAAGAGAATTGGTGCGGAAATATTCAGAGAAATTAAAGGGAGGCTTGGATTTTTGCAAGCAGTCGGGCTTGGATATTTAACGCTCAACAGAGGCTCTGCAACGCTGAGTGGTGGCGAAGCCCAGCGAATTCGCCTCGCTGGGCACGTGGGTGCTGGTTTGCAAGGCGTTCTCTATGTTTTAGACGAACCCAGCATTGGGCTTCACGCACGAGACAATGAAAGACTTTTGGCTCTTTTGGAAAAACTTAAGAACCAAGGAAATAGCCTCATTGTGGTTGAACATGATGAAGAAACAATAAAACGTGCGGATTGCATTGCAGATATAGGGCCTGGCGCAGGTAGCGAAGGCGGCTTGCTTGTTGCACTTGGGAGCATTAAAGATTTGCAAAAAAATCCCGCATCATTGACAGGTGCATATTTAAGCGGAAAGAGGAAAATTGAAATTCCAAAAAAACGGAGAGAGGTGAATAAAGAAACCCCGAGAATTAAAATACTCGGAGCACGTGCGAATAATTTGAAAAACATAGATGTAGAAATTCCTCTTTCTGTTCTCACAGTTGTAACTGGAGTTAGCGGTTCGGGCAAAAGCACTTTGATAAATCATATTCTAAAAAAAGCACTTGCAAAAAAATTCTACGGAGCTTATGAGGAACCAGGTGCGCACAAAAGCATTGAAGGCTTGGAACACATAGACAAGGTTATAGAAATAGACCAAAGCCCCATAGGGAGAACACCCCGCTCAAATCCTGCCACATACACAAAGGTTTTTGACGAGATAAGGAATTTATTTGCGAGCCTGCCCGAAAGCAAAGTTAGAGGTTTTTCAAAGAGCAGGTTCAGTTTCAATGTTCACGGAGGCAGGTGCGAAAAATGTTGCGGGGCAGGTGTGGTGGAAATAGAGATGCAAATTTTGCCAAATGTGCAAATAACCTGCGATGAGTGCAACGGCAAACGCTTTAACGATGCAACTC
>CAZIMU010000244.1:0-2656 GCA_964540355.1 uncultured Fibrobacteraceae bacterium
ATTCTAAATCTCTGCCCAAAGCTAAGAAAAAATTGGGGTTGGAATAGAACACCTACAACCACCCCCAAACGCACGAGGTTTGCATTTACTTTGTCTGGAACCCCGATTTCAAATATACACGCACGATAACCGCATTTATGGCTAACGTGACAATTTCTTTGAAATAAGATCATTAACTTTTCTCAATTGCGATATAAATTTACGTTTCTTTTTGGGGAAACGTTCTATATGACTGTAATGAAGAACTTTATAACAATGCAAACTACAATCGCCCAATGTTACGCTTTTTGTTATTTTATTTTTTTTCTTTGATTTTTTGCTTTTCGGTGTCTTTTTGCCTTTCGATGATTCTACAAAACCATTAGAAGCCTTAAAAGTATTAAATGCTTCATCACCAAAACAAACTACGAAATATTCGTCTGCCTTTAGAATTTTCAACTGTTTTTTGAATATTCTAATATCTACTTTACTAGCCTTAATTTTCTTTGACTTTGACTGTTCTTTTTGCGAAATATCAGTCATATATGCCCCTATTAAAGCATTGCATTTAGAGAAAATAGTGTCTCTTAAAAAGATATCCACTTCGCTTCCGTCGTGGAAGTTACAGAATGGTTCTAGTTTTTTATGCGGATTTAATTTAGATTTAGAGGGATTTAACCCTAACAAAATAACATTGCTTTTAAGTGTTCCTATGTTTTCTTTGATATTATTATTAACATATTCTTTTCTTTTGTCATTATCAAGCCAAACAGCGAAGCTCGCTGTTTTAATTTGCTTCAATTCTTTCAATTTCTCTTCGGTTATTTGCAAGTTTGCATTACCGCTCATCTCCTCTTCTCCCATATTTCCCCACAAGTTTTTTTACCCTCGCCAAATCTCCGCAGAGAAAATAAGACTTGGCAAAGTTTTTGCACAACTGCAAATTCTTTCAACAACACCGCTTGCCTTGCGGCTGGCGGTGGCACTACGTGCTTAGTCCTGCAAACAACGGACACTTCGCAAGGAGTACTTACCGTAGGCGCTGTAGTATACGCTCTCGCCGTTGTAGTACATATACCGGTAGTAGGCGGTGTTGTTACTGTGCTCGCGGGAACTCCACCAGTAGCCGAAGTAGCCGACAAGGTTGGAACCGCCACCGGAATTGTCGTCGCCGCCAGGCAGAGCTGAAAAGCCAAAATTGTCCTCGCCATTGCCATTGTTTTTCCAACCGCTAGTCGCTTTCAATTTTGTTCCTGCGATAGACCTGCCTCCAACAAAATCTTCTAACGTTGTCCATTCCGCATCGCTAGGAATATGCCAACCAGAGGGGCATATTCCTTTATGCTTCGCACCTACCAGCGAAGCACAAACTTTTCTCTCGCAACTATCTGGCAATACCATTGCAGTTACCCAATTATACAGTTTGCCGTAAGTCACACAGTAGGCTATGCTGTCGTTGTAGCATTTACTCCCATCAGCAGCAACATTCAAATTACGCTGAAACCAAGTTTGGCTACCGATTACAACCGTTTGGTAAGTTTCGCCACCATAAGTCACAGGTGTGCCATAAACAGCATTAGGATTTTTAGCTATTGAAGATGAAGAGTGAGAAGAGGAAGATGTAACAGTTGGGTTAGATGGGCTAGATGAGGGGCTGCTGCTCGCCACGCTTGAACCGTCATAAGGGCAAAAGTCGCTCAATTCGCCACCAGCAGGGCAGCTTCCTTGTGTTGTGGAATGGCAAGTCCGCATTTCTTTATAAACGCAATATCTCGCGGTTTCGCCAGTTGATGGTTTTTGCTCGTCATTGGAAGAGCAAGAGAGAAGCAGCGAGACATAGAGCATTGCTGCTAGGGACATAAAACTAGGGAAGAGTTTTTTCATTGTTTGTTCTCCGTTTAAGGTAAATGCAACACTTTGCCGTTATTAGTCAAACTTTCAAAATTATGCCTATATAATGCATATAATTTTCTTCTCGCATCGGTCAATTCTTTTTGTATTTCTCGCTCAACCTCATTGACCCTTTCATAACCAAAACGCTTGATAAATTTTTTCATAACAAATTCTTGGAATTTTCCTTCGTCAATATCTTTGCAATAGCTATCAAGCGAACCGCGAGGGGATTTATTGTTTATAAAACCATATTCCTTAGCTCTGCGACCGTTATTCGCACCTGAATAATGCAGAATATAATCATCGGTGCTTAGTATAGATTTTTTATTATTCATAAACCTATTCACGCCCTTACCTATCGCAATACGTTTGGGGTTGCCAAGCAAAGCCATTTCCTCTTTGAGCAATTCTTGCCATTTAGGCCAACGTTCTTTTTTGCTTTTTTTAGCATCCTTGCTTGTCATTGAACCTTTGGTAAGGTCTGTTATGTAATAGTTAAATCCTTCATCTCCAAGATGACTATAAGCACTATAATGGAGAATAAGCTCTTCGTAACCCTCAACGAAATTTTGATACCCTTTATCTATCTTTCTTTTTAATAGGTCTAAATCCTTATCCAAAGGCTCCATAGCAATTAAGCAATATTCGGGTTTAGAACAAATCGCTGGATTAGGCAAAAATACAGACTTGATTTTGAATTTATCATTGTCTTGTTTCACCTGTTCTATGCACTTCTCATTAAAATCTTTCATATTCCACCCCCCTCACCGCCATTGGCAGGCAC
>CAZIMU010000245.1:0-2648 GCA_964540355.1 uncultured Fibrobacteraceae bacterium
AGATGCCTGCAAAGCGTTTTTGCCCATTTCCATGTGGCGGTAAATATTTTCCAAAACAACTATGGCATCGTCAACAAGGGTTCCTATCATCAAAGACAAAGCGAGCAGGGTTACTATGTTCAATGTAAAATCCATAACCGCAAGCCCAATAAATGCCGTAATCACCGAGAGCGGAACGGCAACCATAACTATAATGCCATTGCGCATGGAATGTAAAAAGAAAATCATAAGTATGGTTACAAATACCACCGCCAAAATCAAATCTGTGCGAACAGCATCTGCGGCATTGCGGATTATTATTGAGCCATCCAAAGCTATGCCAAATTTAAGCCCTTGATCCTTGTAACGCTTTTCCAACTCCGCCGCTTTTTTCTTTGCCAAATTAGCAACTTCCACCGTGTTCGCATCGTCTTGCTTGGATATGTACATACCAACTGCGGGTTGCCCGTCTAGCCTGTAAAAACCTGTTACATCCTTAACTGCATCTGTAACCTCTGCAATATCGGAAACTTTTAGCAGAGAACCATCTCCGTTTCTTTTTATTATGGTATTGGCTATATCTTTTATTTCTGAGTATTTTGCAGAAAGCCTTATGGAACTTGTTAAGCTATCCGTTTTTATGTTACCCACCGGAAAACTCATATTATTTGTTTTAACCGTGTTCACAACTTGCAAAAGGGATAAATTTTGCGATTGCAATTTTGAAGGGTCAACATTCACCTGAATTTCGCGCTGCGAGGCAGCCATTATGGATACTTCTCCCACGCCGAGAATGCTGGAAAATTCCGGTATAATGCGGTAATTCAGCAAATCGTACAATTCCGTTGCAGAAATGTTATCTGCTCTCACAGCCAAATTCATAATTGGCATTGCGTTGAAATTTATTTTTATAACCATTGGGTCATAAACTTCGTCTGGCAAAGAAGTTTTTGCCGAGCCTGCAAGTCTTGAGGCATCATTTAAGGCAACATCTGTATTTGTTCCCTGTTTTAACATAACTATTACAAGAGATACATTTTCCCGCGAAATGCTTCGCGTAAAATCCATGCCCTGCACGGAAGAGAGAGTTCCCTCCATAATCTTGGTCACAGAATTTTCCACTTCCGAAGGAGCCGCACCTGGATAAACCGTTACCACAATGAACATGGGCAAATCTATATTTGGCATCATTTCGTAACGCAAACTGCTGTAACTCAGCCCACCCAAAAATGCAAAAATCGTAAACACCACCACAATAAATGTGGGGCGTTTAATTGAGAGTTCGGATAAATTCATTGTATTATCCTCACGGCAGCTCCCTCAAACAAGTTTTGATGTCCGGTTAAAACTATGCGTTCACCTACATTAAGGCGGTCTTTTATGCCATCATTTGCGTTGGGTTCTCTCAAAACTGCATTGGAACCTTCCACGAGTTCCAGAGAAATTCTCTTTAATTTTGCCTTGCCGTTTTCTACCACATAAACTTTTGGATCTTTTACTCCATTTACCAAAGCCTCTCTTGGAATGGCTAAAACATTTTGCATGGGCGGCAAATCAAAAGAAACGCTCCCTGCCAAATCTGGGCGGAGTTCTCCCTTTTCCACAGAAGGATCTTTAATCATAACCTCAACAGAATAACGACCGCTCAAATCTGCGGCTATGCCAACATTGCTTATAAACGCTTTAAAATCTTTGCCCAAAGCGTCTATGCGAACGGTTGCCGGCATACCCTGCTTAATTTGCACAATTTCCATTTCAGTCAGACCTATTTTCATAATCATATCTGAGAGGTCGGCAACTTTGAATGTTGGGGCACCGCCGCCAACAACCGAGCCTATTTCCACCATTCTCTGAACAACAACGCCTTTTTGCGGGCTTTTTATAGTTGTGTTTTCAACCTGTTTTTTTAAAGCCACAACATTGGCATTTGCCGCCTCAACCGCGAGGCGCAGGTTATCAACGGTTTGCTGGGTTGCCGCGCCGCTTTGGGCGAGTTTTTGAAAACGCTCCAAATCTCTCTGATTATTCAAAAGAGATGCTCTTGCCGTTTCTAATTGAGTGGCCACAACAGAAGCATCCACATAAGCAAGTATGGTACCAGGCTGGACAGCATCTCCAACTTCTTTATAAACGCTTTTTACCTGCCCCGCAGTTTCTGCAAGAACAATGACCTGCCTTTTTGCAGAGAGAACTCCTGTTATTTTTATCTTGCGTTCTAAATTCTGTGTTTGAACCGTGTGAAGCTTAACGGGAACCTCCATAACAACGCCTTTGCGTTGCGAAAGCGTTTCCATTCTTGTGGTTTTATTATGATTAAGCAGGAGAAAAGCACCCGCAAGGGCAGCCACAATAATTATGAGTGCTAACAAGGATTTCATATTACACCTTTCGATTTGATTCCAATAGAGAAATTAGGTAAATAATGGCAATTTTGCCGTTTTTTTTGCATTTGCAAGGATAAAATGGGATTTTGAGAGGATAAAAGGAATAAAGTAACCACACCCAAACGCACGAGGTTCGCATTTACGGCGTGGCAAATTTTAATGAGCCAGCCTGCTATCCACGTACTCCTTGTCTTCGTGTTTAAAAGACCCGTTCTTCTCCAAAGCATAAGTCAAGGCTTCTATGGCACTGTTCAAATGAGCTATATCGTTGTGCTTCAACTCGTC
>CAZIMU010000246.1:0-2628 GCA_964540355.1 uncultured Fibrobacteraceae bacterium
GTAACTCAGCATCTCTTTGTTTATGTGCGGCAATGGCTATAAAACCCATTTCGCTTAAAGCATCGCTGCTTGGCAAAAAAAGCCTTGCGCCGTTTTCGGGATAAATAATGGAAAATTGGGCAGCTTCTTTTTTTGCGAGGCAGTGCGGGTTGTGCAAAGCTTCTGCTTTCGGTTCCCTGCCAGTTTTTCTAAGCTCGTTTCTAACAGAGGGCGAATAGTGTTCCTCAACTATGTGCAAAGTATCTTCTGCGTTCCAGCACAAACTGCAAACTTCAAAACCTGAGCTTTTTGAAATTATTATCTCTTTGTGAAATTGGCAGGCTCTGCTGTTCATTCTATTTATCGGAAGCAGTATATTTTTTTTATGAGGGCAAAAATCTTTTGCTTTGTAGCCGCTTAAAGAGCAAATTTCAACTTCTTCAAAATCTGCATCTCGTGGAAATTCACTCCACATTCTTTTTTTATTATCACTTAAATTGTTGAACAGAGAAAATAATAACGGAGCCGCTGTAGCACTACCGCTCAAATTTGGCACCGAGCCACCTGCAAAATTCCCCACCCAAACGCCTATAGTCCATTGCTCATTTACACCTATTGCCCAGGCATCTCTTGAACCATAGCTGGTACCTGTTTTCCAAGCAACGGGAATGTGGTTGTTGAATTGCAAATGATATTGCTCAAAATCCGGTCTCTTAACCGATGTCAAAATTTCCTTGATGTGATAAGCGGTGATGCTCTGCAATAACTGCTCGTTTTTTTCGGCAGTGCTATCTTCCAGCCATTTCAATTCCGTTCTTTTGCCCTCGTTCATGAGCATTGAATAAAGCGGAACAAGTTCCTGCAAAGAAGTTTCACCTCCGCCCAAAATCAGAGAAAGCCCATAGCTCTCCGGTGAGCGGGATAAGCCGTTAAGCCCCGCATTTTTCAACCAAAAATGAAAATCCTCTACTCCATAATCCGCTAAAATTTTAACCGCAGGAACATTGAGTGAGCGAACAAGGGCTTCTTTAAAGGGCAGGGTTCCACTGAAAGTTTTGTCTGCGTTTTGGGGAGAAAAACCTTTAAACCAAGTTGGAACATCTTCAATTAAACTCTCAGGTGTATAAGGTCCGCGTTCCATTGCGAGCGCATACAAAAACGGCTTCATAATGCTACCAGTGCTGCGGTGGGCGCGCACTCCGTCTATCATTCCTTTGGAGAGGGAATCGTAATAATCAAGCGAGCCTAAATAGCCTCTGATTTTTCCAGTTTTGGTTTCTGTTATTAAAACGGATATATTCACATTTGAGTATTCCCTTATTCTCTGCCCATAATTCTTTGCAATTCCCTCCAACCGAGTTTGAATTTTGTTATCTATTGTTCCGTGAAAAACATTTTGGTTGGGAAATAGCGAAAGAATAGCCTCTGCGTAGTGGGGAGTTTTAAATCTCCAATCTGCATTTACTTTTGGCAATGACTCTTGTAAAGCGGAATTCAGAGTTTCTGCATTTATGTAGCCCGCTTTTGCCAGCGATTTGAGCAGGTTGTTTCTCCGTTCCAAAAGTTTTTCCCTTTCTCTTTCCAAATTTAACGCAGAGGGACGGTTGGGAAGCAGAGCCAAAAGAGCAGCCTCCGCCCAGGTTATTTCTTCGCTCCCGTGTCCAAAAAATCTCCAGCAAGCTGTTTCTGCCCCGATTATATTTCCGCCCATAGGAGCGAGGCTTGCATATTCTGCAAAAATTTCATTTTTGCTTTTCCAAAGTTCCATTCTAAGTGCAAAATGAGTTTCCAGCAGTTTTGCAAAAATGGTTCGCTTTTTCGGTTTTTTTAGCCTTGCCACCTGCATAGTTATGGTGCTAGCTCCGCTTTCAATTTTCCCTGCCTTTGCGTTCTGCTTTATGGCACGGATTACCGCAATAGGGTCTATTCCAAAATGCCAGTTAAATCTTTTATCTTCAAAATGCAAAACCACCGTTTTATATTTTTCCGAAATTTTTTCGCTTTTTGGGAACTGATATTGCTCATTTTCATTTAGCCAAACCCGCAAAAGCTCTCCTTGTGATGAGAAAAGAATTTTGCTGCAATCATTGTCATTTTTTACAGGTATAAACAGCGAAAGAAAGAAAATGGCTGTTATGCAGGAAAAGATGATTGCGAGTTTTTTGAGCATTGTGTCACATCTCCCCCATATCCAACATTCTAAGCACCACTTTATAACCAACTAGCTGCTTTTGCAAAGAAGAAACTTTATTTTCCAACTCTTCTTTCTTTAATTTATTCTTGTTTCGCTTAATTTCAGCAATTACAGCGGTTTTATTTAAATCGTTGAGCGCGATTAAATCTATTTCATTTTCCCCTTTACCATCCCAATAATTCCCTATTTTAGAAAAATTTTCCTCTTCGGCAAATTTTTCTCTAAAATATTTTTCCAGCAGCAAGCCGCTGTATTGCTCGTAATTCTTTGAAATTTGAATTCTCAGCATTTTATGCTTTCCCATCTCTATCAGTGCCTGATTAGGATAAATAAACCTAAACCAAAATCTTAAAAAATTATCCTGAATACGAAATTTGGCACCTCGGCTTTCTGGTTTTGAAAACATCGGTTTGTTTTTTTCTATTATGGAATATTCCTTTTCCAAATTCACCAAA
>CAZIMU010000247.1:0-2625 GCA_964540355.1 uncultured Fibrobacteraceae bacterium
GCATCTGGCTACGAACCAGAAGATTGCAGGTTCGAGTCCTGCCGTCTGCATTTTTGTATGTTACGTGTAGTATGGAAAATGTTTTATTAATATCTAACGAACCCGAAAGGTGGGACTCATTTGAAAAAGGTCTGCGCGGGTCTTATAGGTTTATAAACTCAAATCCAGCAGAAAAAATCATTTTTTCAAATATAGCAATAGTGGCTATTGACAAATTGGAATATATGGAGAAAATTCCAGCTATTGAGAAAAGAAAATTACCCATTGTGTTTTTTGACGATTCTGGCGATTTTTCAACTGAAATTAGTGCCAGAAAATTGGGCGTTGTGGATTTTTTCTCAAATCCCTTTAATCGGGAATTATTTTTGCTTCGTTTTAGAAGTGTAAGAGCAAATAATGAAAATATACGCTGGATGCAGATGATTAGGCGTGAAATGATTTATGTGCAAGACTGTATGGCAGAAATACTCGCTCAAACAGTGGAAAGCAGAGATAAAAATACAGGTGGGCATATACTTAGAACCGCTACATTTATAGGAATACTAGGAGAAGAATTTATAGAATGTGGCACCCTCACAAGGGAACAGGTGGACCTTATTGTTCGTGCCGCGCTTTTGCACGATGTTGGGAAAATAGGGGTTAGAGATTCAATTTTGCTAAAACCTGGCCCTTTAACAGATGAAGAGCGTTTGGAAATGATGAGCCACCCAGAAAAGGGGGCTAATTTGATAAAAACAATGCAAAAAAGGTTTGAAAGCCACACATATTTGCAATATGCTTACGACATAGCTTTGAATCATCACGAATATTTTGATGGCAAAGGCTACCCAAATGGCAAAAAAGGCGAAGAAATACCTTTCTGGGCAAGGCTTATGTCTGTGGTTGACGTTTACGATGCTTTGGTTTCCGATAGGGTTTATCGCAATGGGATGCCAAAGGATAAGGCTTTTGAAATCATTTTTAACGGTAGCGGCACCCAATTTGACCCTGTTATACTGAAAGCTTTTGATAACTGTAAAGATTTAATGATTTAATTCTCAGATTTTTGCTCCATTTTAAAAAAAAAATTATATATTTCCCATATAACTATATTTCTGTGAGGTTTGTGAATGAAGTTCTCAAAATTGACTGCATGCGGTGCTTTTGCGCTGTTTTTTGCTTTTTTAGTCTCCTGTGAAGAAAAAGAAGCTAAGACTGCCGAAGCTAAAACTTCTGGCTATCCACGTAGTGAAACCCTTTACTTGGCGGGTTCACAGTGGGGTGAGCCTAATACTTTCAATCCGCTGGTTGAACCGTGGCTGGTGGCTTGGCCCGCTAATGACCGTTTTAATTTGATGTACGAACCTTTAACTGCATATAATTCTCTAACCGGCTCAACAGAGCCTATACTAGGAACTCTAATTTCCTACGATGCCGAAAAAGTTGTGGTGGACATTCAGTCCGAAGCTAAATGGAGTGATGGAATGCCCGTTACATCCAAAGATGTCAAATTTATTTACGAGCTTGGCAAAAGATTCCCTCAGGCACCGACCGCTTATGTGGGTGAGTTTGTGAGCGAAATAAAGGTAGATACCATTGAAGGCAAAGAAAGAATGTCCTTTATTGTCAACAAAAAGGGTCGAGATAATCCACTTGCTATTTTAGATCAGTTGCAGGCTATTCGCATAGTTCCTTCTCACGTGTTTGAAAGGTATTTGTCGGAAAATAATGGGGATTTTGCCGCCGTTAAGAAAATTAAATGCGATGACAGGCCTATTGTTTCGGGTCCATATACCCTTGCCCAATATAACAATGAGCGTATAGTTTTGGTTCGCCGCGATGATTACTGGGGAAACAAGGTTCTGCACGATGGTGCGCTTCCAGTTCCAAAATACATAATTCATCCCATATTCAAGAATAACGATGCTTTTGCCATAAACCTGCAAAAAGGCGATTTAGATGCTTCTATGAACTACATTCCCCGCGTGAACGAGAAAAAGAAAGATGCTGTAAATACTTGGTATGATGCTCCTCCTTATTTTGTTCCGGGTTCAATGCACTTCTTGTTTTTGAACAATACCAAAGCTCCGCTGAGCGATAAAAAATTCCGCCGTGCAATGGCAGCTGCCATAGATTACGATGCAATTATCCGCCTTGCACTTTCTAACTATGCACCAAAAATGAAACCTGGTTTAATAATGTCTGAGGGTTTGGAAAAGAAATTTTACAACGAAGAAGAAGTGAATAAACACAGCGTTCCGCTTGGCGACAAAGAATATGCCAAAAAACTGCTTGCAGAAGCGGGTTACAAGGCTGGATTTGACGACAAAGGCAATTTGAAATACTCACTAGGTCCAAAAGGCGATACTCTGCCAACTCTGTTGATAAAGGCTCCAGCTGGATGGTCTGATTGGGAAGCTATTGTGAATTTGGTGGTTAAGCATTTGCGCTCAGTTGGCATTGATGTTCGCGAAGGTTTTGTCGATGGTAGCCAGTATTGGCCTGCTTTGCCCTCTGGCGAATTTGATATTATTATGAGAAAGCCTCCAGTGGCGGTTAC
The DNA here is from genome assembly GCA_964540355.1 of uncultured Fibrobacteraceae bacterium. Taxonomy (GTDB): domain Bacteria; phylum Fibrobacterota; class Fibrobacteria; order Fibrobacterales; family Fibrobacteraceae; genus Fibrimonas. The sequence continues at coordinate 2,540 of CAZIMU010000247.1, forward strand.
CGCTTCTCTTCCGTGGAATCGCTTTAATTCTGTTATGTCTGCGCGCAACTGGGTTGCCGTGGGTGAAGGCAGCATGAACGAAAACG
>CAZIMU010000248.1:0-2617 GCA_964540355.1 uncultured Fibrobacteraceae bacterium
TCAAGGCTGCACCGCCAATTAAGCCGCCATCTATGTCTTTTTGAGCCAAAAGGCCATCTGCATTGTCTGGTTTCATGCTTCCGCCATATTGAATACGAATAGCCTCAGCTACAGACTCTCCATATAATTTTGCAACCAAGGAACGAACATACTTCTGAGTCTCCTGTGCTTGCTCGTCTGTTGCCACCACTCCTGTGCCTATAGCCCAAACAGGTTCATAAGCAATAACGGTTTTTAAGGCATCGTCCTTGGAAACATCTTTATATGCGCCATCAACCTGCGCTGTTAAAACGCTTTCCAGTTTGCCTCCTTTGCGCTGTTCCAGAGTTTCACCAATGCAAATAATGGGCTTTAAGCCTGCGCTCAAAGTTTTTTTGACTTTTTTATTAACCGTTTCGTCAGTTTCGTGAAAATACTGCCTCTGCTCGGAATGTCCTATTATAACATATTCCGCGCCAATTTCCTTTACCATATCAATGGATACCTTGCCTGTGTAGGCACCTTGGTTTTCCCAGTGAATGTCTTGAATGGCGAGTTTCACATTGCTGCCCTTTATCACATCTGCCACTTTTGCAGCAGCTAAATATGTGGGTGCAATAACCACTTCGGTTTTTGAAATGCCCTTGGTTTTTGCAACAATTTCCTGCGCAAGAGCAATGCTCTCAGAAGGGGTTTTGTTCATTTTCCAGTTTCCGGCTATTATGTAAGAACGCATATTTTTTCTCCTGTGTTTAATGCTAAATCTTATTTTCCAAACGAACTAAATCATCCACAACTTTGCGCAAATTTGCGCTCAAATCATTCAAACTCTTCATAGAATCTTTTGCATCCACCATAGTATGCTCAATAGCGGAGTGAGCTTCTTCCACTCTCTTTAACTTCAAAGAAAATTCGTCCATTCTAAATATCGCTTGCTTGGCGTGCTCATTCATGGTATCTGTGGAATTAACAATTTCTTCCAAATTGCGATATGCTTCGTTTATATCGCCAGACATATATTTTACGTTTGAGTTTATGTATTGCGAATTGGAATTTATTTCTGTTATGCGGGTTGCCACGCCACCAATTGAATTATTCAAATCCAAAGTATCTGAATATATTTTTTCTGAGAGTTTTTTACGCTCTGCGATAATTTGCGCAAACGAAGTGATTTGCTCACCGTACAGATTTGTGAACATTATTTGGATAGAAGATATTTTGTTAAATAATTCGTCCACCGTATCGCATATTTCTTTTGTATGACCAACAGATTCTTTTGTGAGGGTTAAATATTTGCGAACATCACCTATTTGCACGGCTATTGTATGAAGCTCGTTTAACAAATCCACAGAGAATTTATCAATCTCGTTTATTTTGTCAAGTTCTTTGTCTGTTGAAAGACCAATATCGTTTACAGCCTGAGTCACCGATATAACGCTGTTTTGCATATAATGCGATTTCTCGTTAAGCTCTTTCATAGACTCGCTCATCTGCAAAATGGAATTTTTTATATCTGTTGTATTTTCTGCTATGTGCGAGGTCAATTTTTTTAGTCCATCCAAATTGATGTATATTTCTTCTATGCCAACAGCCATACCGTTCACATTGTCTATAACATCTTCGGAATAAACAGACATTTCAACTGTGCGCTGGCCAACCAATTTGGCATCGTAATCCACAATGTCTAGCATATCGGTACACGAACCGCTTAAATCCGAAACCTTGTCTGCGCTAATGCGCACATTATCAATAAAAGAACCCACATTGCGAATCAAGGCATTAATATCTGCGGCCAAAGTTTTAAGTTCTTCTTGCGAATTCAATTCCATATTGAAATCACCAAAGCGAATACCCTCGCTTGCCAATTTATGCAAATAAGCGGATAAATTATTCAAAGGAAGCACAAATGAATTCATTTGCCGGAAAATCATAAACAAGCCTACCAAAAAGGAAACCAGCATTATGCCGAACAAATTTCCTATAAGTTTAAGGCGGCTATCCTTGAATTTTTTTGTAAAAAATTCTGCCACTCTATTGATTTTGTCTGAATAGCTACCTATTGCCACAATCCAGTCCCAGTCATCAATATAAATGCTTTTTGCCAGACCCTCCACAGCAGGAGAGCTTGCGCTTGGCTTAAAATATTTGAATTTTATTGAGGAAAAATCTTTGCCAACAGCTTTGTCAATCATTTCCTTGGCAAATTTTTTGCCATTTACATCTTCCACTTCAAGCACGTTTTTGCCAGGTTGCACAACATTGCCGAGCGAATCCATAAACAAAACAGCATTTCCTGTTTTTGAATTTAAGATAAAATAAAAACCATTGTATTTTTTGCCACTATGGCGGTAAAATTCATAATTGCTGCGCCACCAATGAATTTCCTTTAGCAAACCTGCCACCTTGGTCTTATAAATTTCTGTGCTATCAGGTTCTCTGCGAGATAAAACCACGTAGGGATCCACTATGGCATGAGCAATGTTGAGCCACGAATCCATGGTCTCGTCATTGTCTGTTTGCAATATTTCGTTAAAATTCTCTATGCTTTTAGAATCGGAATCCTTAATTATTGAATAAACCAATAAGCCATTTATCAAGGCAAAGAGCAACAGCACCGCCAACATAGACAAAATCATTC
>CAZIMU010000249.1:0-2580 GCA_964540355.1 uncultured Fibrobacteraceae bacterium
AAACATCGGTTTGTTTTTTTCTATTATGGAATATTCCTTTTCCAAATTCACCAAATAAGCACCCGTGTTTTTGCCTATAATGGAATCTATTTCGCTTTGGGAATTTTTCCCCGCTGCTATTAACTGCAAAATGGAAAAATAAACACCGTAATCCTTGCCAAATTCAGATACCAGCAAATCTTTTCCATCGTTTAAAAAAGGAGATTCTGGGCGAACTATAAAATCCAGCATTTTATCTTTTGTTATGGCTTTGGCATCCATTAATAGAGACATATATTGCGGAACACCGCCTGTTATGGAATAAAAGAACAACAGGTCTTCTTTTGTGTATTTGGGATTATATTTTTTAAGCACTTGTTTTTGTACCGAAATAGTAAAGGGCTTAATGATTATTTTTGCGGTGAGCCTGCCGAATAGAGGTTCTTTTTTGTTCTCAAAAATATTTGTCATTAAAGAATAGATTGAGCCACAGGCTATAAAATTCAGTTTTATGCCATTTTTATATTTATCCCACAATTCCTGTATTTGGCTGAAAATTGCTTTGTTTATATTTTCAAATTCTTGAAATTCATCAATTACCAAGGTATAATTTGTTGTTTTAGCAAACAGCAAAAATTGTTCAAATAGATTCCTGAAATTTGTTATTTCACCAAATATGTTTATGCCTATTGCAGCAGCTTGTTGTTGAAATTGCCTGCATAAAACAGATTCGCTGTTTCTCGATACAAATAGGTACAAGAATTTCTGTTTTTCTGCATATTTTAACAGCAACATAGTTTTGCCAATACGCCGCCTGCCCACAAGCATTGTAAAACACGCAGCTCTCTTTGACTGTTTGGCAATTCTGCTCAAAATGCCTAACTCTAATTTTCTGTCAAAAAACAACATAATTTAACCGCCATTAACTTAACCACCATTAAATTAGAAAAATTTATTTTTCATCAACCCACATGAGCAAGCTCTGCCCATATCGCAAATAAATGTGAAATCGGGAAAATCCTTTAAATAAGTTTAACAGACACTTGGTAGAGTATTTATAGATGGGCGTTCTTACAGTTCTGTTTATCGGGGGAATCGGGATTCAGACAATATTTTATTTTTCTACATTCACTTTGTGCACATATCCATAACCGCTTTTCTTTTTTGCCTTGGCTTTGCGCTTGCGCTGGGTTATGTTTTTGCTTGGATTTACAATTACGGCAAATTGCACAAAAAGCCAGAAGGCGAGCCGCAAAAAATAACAGATACTCTGAGTGCGCCAGTGCCGCTTATTACGGAAGAACATAATAACTCTGCGCTGAGAAGGCTGGAACAAGAAAAAGCTTTGTCCGAAACAGATTTTGCCAGCAGAGATGCTTTTATAAAAAAATTGCTCATGCTTTTTCGTAGCCGTTTAGAAAAAGGAAACGACAAAATACTCTCAATATGTTATTGGATATTTGACGGAGAGGGTTTTGCCCTGAGGCTTTCAAACAGTACCAGACGCCTCCGCGAAAATTTGTTTGTACCTAAAGATAACAAATATTTTTCCAGAAGAGATTTTAACTGGAACGGAATAGACGAAGCACCAATAGATGTTTTTCACTCCGAAGAGCAAATAACGCGTTCCATAGCCGGCTCTGCGGTTTCTGGCGAAGGCAAATTTCACGGCTACATAACCATAGACAGCGCAAACGAAAATGCTTTTGATGATGAAATTTGCATAGAACTTCGCGAACTTGCCAATGTGGCAGAAGAAATACTCAGAAATTTGGATATGAATTACAAACTGAACAGGGAGAACAATCTTTTTTATGGAATGTTAAAGGATATTTCAAATTTGTTTTCTTCTGTTTCAAAAGGAAATTTAGTTGCCAACCTATCCAAAATTTTGAGAGACAATTTTAGATTCAACAGAATGATGATAATTATGCCTGCCGAAAGGGAAAAAGATAAATGGCTAATATCAGAAGCAGCGGGCGATCAGAGCGAAAAATTCAAAAAAGTTGTTTTTAACGTTCACGAAAAATGCCTGCTACACGAATTACTATGCGGCAAAGTTTCCAAAGTAAACGAAGTGAATATTCCAACAGACCCGTATCAACGCAGATTCTACGAAAACGAACCGGAAAACTTGGAATTGCGCTCGCTTTTTGCCGTTATGCCGCCTGCGCAAAATAATTCACTGCCGCTTGCCATTGTGATTGAGAGTGTAAACAACAGAGCCGTTTCTAGGATGGACGAAACTTTGCTAACCTGCATCACGGCTTGCGCAGCACTTAAACTTTCAGATATACAATCTAGAGACGCTTCGCTGCAAAGAAGAAATGAAAGTTTTGTCGGCATAGATTCAAACGGTTTGGGTGAACTCTTGAATTTTTACCACGCAGAATTCAACGATCTGAGAAACAGCGAAGATACTCTAGGAATTTTATTCTTGAAGTGCGTAAATACAAAAAGAGAGAACAAGGTAAATGATTTTGACAAATTCCTCTCTGTGCTAAGAGAATTGAAAAAAGCCTGGAATGGCAAGCATTTGGCAATGATTGGAAACGGCGAATTTGTGTTCTCCATAAGGAGCAATTTAAACGAAGAAGTTTT
>CAZIMU010000250.1:0-2577 GCA_964540355.1 uncultured Fibrobacteraceae bacterium
AATAAAAGGCAAAGTTTATTTTGCGCACGATTTGGGACTGAGCGTTTATTCCACCGCCATTGTTAGGAGTGCCTCAAACTATATGCAAGGCGATGCCCCCAAACCCATTGCTTACCCAAATCCATTTCGCCCAAAAATGCACAGTGCCGTGACAATAGATTACATAAGCGAAAAATCCACAGTTTACATTTTTGATTCCTCTGGCAAGCGGGTTAGGTTTTTCAAATCGGATGAATTGCGTGGCGGCGCGGTGGCTTGGGACGGGAAAAACGAAAGCGGAAAACTGGTTGCACCAGGGTTATATCACTATATGGCAAAAGACGGGAAAAAAACCGCCAAAGGCAAAATTATGGTTGAGAGATAATTCCTCACACTGCCACGCTTGCTTTGATTGCAGGCCAAGGCTCGTAATTTTCCAGCGTGAAATCTTCAAACTTAAATTCAAACAAATTTTTCACATTTGGATTTAATTTCATTTGCGGCAAAGAGCGCGGCTCTCTTGAAAGTTGCAAATCGGCTTGCTCAATATGATTTTTGTAGAGGTGCAAATCTCCGAATGTGTGCACAAATTCGCCTGGTTCATATTCAAGCACTTTGCACAGCATAAGGGTTAGCAGGGCGTAACTCGCTATGTTAAAGGGAACGCCCAAGAAAATATCTGCGGAACGCTGGTAAAGCTGGCAGCTGAGTTTGCCATTTGCAACATAGAACTGAAACAGGCAATGGCAAGGCGGGAGTGCCATTTGGGATATTTCGCCAACATTCCAAGCACAAACGATATGCCGGCGGCTATCGGGGTTGTCTTTGAGGGATTTCAAAATCTCGGAAATTTGGTCTATTTTCTGCCCGCTCGGCGCACCCCAGCTTCTCCATTGAGCGCCATACACAGGCCCCAAATCGCCATTTTCCCTCTGCCATTCGTCCCAGATAGTCACTTTATGTTCGTGCAAAAATTTTGTGTTTGTATCGCCTCTCAAAAACCAGAGCAACTCCACAATGATTGATTTTAAATGAACTTTTTTTGTGGTCAAAAGCGGAAATCCCTTGCTTAAATCAAAGCGAACTTGCCGCCCAAAAACGCTAAATGTTCCCGTACCTGTGCGGTCACTTTTTTCAACGCCGTTTTCTTTAACTTCGCGCAATAAATCTAGGTAGGTTTGCATATTATGAGGTTTAATATAGTAATTACTACATTAACCCTATGAACCTATATCACGGAAGCAATATTTTTATTGAAATTCCAAACTTGAAATTCAGCAGAAAAGAGCTGGATTTTGGCATAGGTTTTTACACAACAACAAATTATGAGCAAGCAGTACAATTCTCTGAAAAAGTTGTTGAACGGAAAAAAGGAAGTAAAATTGTGAATATATATGACTTTAATAGCGAAGATTTACAGAAATTCAAAGTTCTTGAATTTAAGGAAACAGACAAAAAGTGGTTGGATTTTGTTTCCGATAATAGATATTCTGTTTCTTTGCAAAATGATTACGATATAATAATAGGTCCAGTTGCAAATGATGATGTTTTTCGCACATTATTGCTTTATTTTGCAAAAGAACTTGATGTAAACGAAACTTTGAACAGACTAAAAATCAAAAAATTATTCAATCAATATGTCTTTAAAAACGATAGTATTCTAAAATTACTAAATTTTGTAAAAGCGGAGTTTATAGCATGACTAAAGAATTATTGCCAATTTATCTGTATTTCATAGTGGAGGAAATAATCCCACTAATAATTTCCGAATATAATTTAAGCGAAAATGAAGCGATACTGAAATTTTATTGCTCTAAATTGTATTCTTTTTTGGAAAATCCTAAAACTGGAGTTTGGCGTTATAGCCCAAAATTATTGTTCAATTTATATAAAGAAGAATTGGAAAATGGGGATTTCACTTTTCCAGAAGAGGCGGCATAATGACAAAAGAAGGAAATTTTATAATATTTGCGATTGAGCAATATAAAAAAGCTATGGATATGCAAGGGCAAGAGGTTATAGAATTGTTTAAAAAATACAACATTTTTGAGCTTATCAGAAAATCTTATGCAGTTTACCATATTGAAAGAGAACAAAATATGATAGACGATATAAACGACTATATTAAAAGCTATTAGATTTACTATATTTATACTTCTCCCTTATGGTAAAGTCATCATTCATAGGCCTAGATGCAATGGAGCGTTTTAGCTGGGAAAAACGCCCTGGGCAAATTTGCCAGTTTTGCAGCAATAACTGCAACAGAACCATAGTGGTTTTTAGCGATGGCAGAACGCACGTGACGGGCAACCGTTGCGAAAGAGGCGAAGTTTTTGCAAATCCAAACGATCCTGAAACCAAAAAAATTCTAGCAGACATAAGCCGCAAAATAAATTCCGTGCCAGATATGATTAAAAGGGCAAATCAGCTTTTGGTGAAGGATTGGTGTCCCAAACCCAGCACTTCGGGCAAAAAAATAGGTATTCCAAGAGCTTTGGAGTTTTTCGTTTCCTTGCCGTTTTGGAAGGCGTTTTTTACCTCGCTGGGCTTTGAAGTGGTGATTTCAAGGCAAAGCGACTATAATCTGTTTGAAGAAGG
>CAZIMU010000251.1:0-2573 GCA_964540355.1 uncultured Fibrobacteraceae bacterium
ATCGGCTTGGGCTTTATTCGTTTAAATTTGAATTGGAAGATTTGGCTTTTAAATACCTGCATCCAGACGAATATGCAACAATAGAAAACCACTTGCAGCTAACCAACAAAGAACGCGAAGAATATATAAATTCAATAATTTTTCCGCTTAATATAAAAATGAACCTCGAACAATTGGACTGCGACATAAAGGGCAGGTCAAAGCACATTTACAGCATATACGAAAAAATGAGAAACAGGAATTGCAAAATAGATGAGCTATACGATGTTTTTGCCATTAGAATTATCGTTAATCAAGTGACCGACTGCTATACCGCTCTGGGTTATGTGCATAACCTGTGGATGCCGCTCTATAGCCGCTTTAAAGATTACATTGCAGTTCCAAAACCTAACCTTTACCAAAGCCTGCACACAACGGTTATAGGCCCGCAGGGAAAGCTCGTTGAGGTTCAAATAAGAACCAAAGATATGAACGAAACAGCAGAGCATGGCATGGCTGCTCATTGGGCTTACAAATTCAATTTGAAACACGAAGAACTTGAGAAAAATATGGACTGGGTGGGCAAAATAACTAAAATGCAAAACGAAATTCCAAACTCAACGGAATTCTTCGGTTTTTTGCACGAAAGCCTTTTGCCCGAAGATTCTTACGCTTGGACACCCCAAGGGAAAAAAATAACTCTGCCCTCTGGCGCAACCATTTTGGATTTTGCCTTTGCCGTGCACACAGATTTGGGCTTGCATTGCCTAGGTGCCCGTGCTGGTGGTAGCGTTTTGGGTTTGGATGCAGATATTCCTATTGGCGAGACCATTCAGGTTTTGCACAGCGATTCCCAAGAACCGCAAGAAAACTGGCTCTCCATAGCTAAAACCCAAAAGGCACAAGCTTCCATAAGGCAATGGCTCAGAAAAACTATCACAACCCAATCCGAAATTTTGGGGAGAAAAATTTGGCAAAGGGAATTGCAAGGCCTAAAAGTATCAAAAGAAAATTATCCAAAAGATTCCGATATTTGCCACGCTTTTAAGGTTCAAAACATAAGCTCTTTTTACGAAAACCTTGGCAAAAGCGAAATTTCTCTTAAAAATGTTTTTAATTTCCTAAAAAGATATTCAGACGATTCTTATGCTTGGCAAAAACTTAAACTATTCAACGTGTTCAGCTCGTCAGAGAATTCCCCTATAAGCATAGGTTACAACGAAAGATTTTTGCTCAACTATGCCTCGTGCTGCAACCCGCTTCCTGGGGATAATGTTAGGGGAATTATGAAAAGCGGCAAGGGAATAGAGATACACAAGGAAAATTGTAAAGTTTTGAGTAAATTTCCGCAAGGACAGCAAATATCCCTGCAATGGGAACAGCAAAACGTGGCAAAACCTGAATTCAAATGCGTTTTTAGGGTAGAGGCAGCAGATAAAATGCAAATGGAAGACATTTTCAGCACGGTTTCAAAACACAACGCTCTTGTGAAAAAAACTATATTTGAGAACAAAGAAGGGCAGCTAAGGGGCAAGATAGACTTGCTAACTTTTAATTCTGCTCAGGCAAAGAACATAGAGCAATCACTAAAAGCTATTGCTGGAATACAAAGGATAAAACGGCTATGAAAAGCACTATTAAAATTCACGTTCCTCCTTCGCAACAAGTTATGCGAAACCGAACCTATAACCGCCACATGCGCAATTTGTATTACGAAAAATCCAACTATCAATTCAGAAAAATTAAAAAATCCATGGATGCTCAAATTTTGCCAAAGGAATTGAATCTGCTGCCGGAACTTTATGAATTTTTAGGACATTTGAATGTGTGTCAGTATTATGCAAAACAAGCGGTTTATTGCAACAAGTCCGAACAAATAGTGCCATATTCCCAAGACCACCATTGGGGAATTTTGCAAGAAGAAATTTTGTTGGTGTATTTTTTGGAAGAGCAAATTTCCAGTACTAAATATGTGGCGAGCAGTATAGAAACAAATATGAAAGTACAGGGGTTCGCAAAGAAAAATGATGTTATTGTACATCATATACTCTCCAACATAGACGAGCTGAATGAAGATGCAGAAAAAGATTTGCACTATTTTTGCGATAACATTGAGAAGAGATACAAGATAGGAAATAAGTTATTTGGAGTTTTACAAGAATTGCAAAATTTTCAGTAGGGAGATATTTTGTGGAAAGAAAAGAGGAATTCGCAAAGCATCAACGTCTCATAAGTGGAGTGAGGGAAGTAGAGGAAATGCTCAAAAAAAAGCCCGGTTTAATTCATCGGGTGTTGTTCAAATTGAAAAGTGGCAACGTTAAATTGTACGAATTGCAAAAACTTGCAGTTCAAGCTAATGTTCACGTTCAGCAGGTAGAGGAAAAATTTTTGGACAAATTGTCAAAAAGGCACGGTGGCGTTATTGCTCTTTGCCACGAAAAAGCTGTGCTACCTTGGAATGAAACGAGAAAAATTTTGATTGAAAATAAGCACAACAACATTCCCTGCCGCATTGTGGTAGCCGCAAATTTAGAAGACCCTCATAATCTAGGTGCTTGCATTCGCTCTTCGTTTGCGCTTGGTGTTAATATTAT
>CAZIMU010000252.1:0-2560 GCA_964540355.1 uncultured Fibrobacteraceae bacterium
CCAAAAAGCGTTCAACTTGGCGATTTAATAGGCACTGGTGTAATGGGATTGATAAAAGCGGTTGAATCTTTTGATACAACCAGAGATGTGAAATTTGAAACTTATGCAACTCACAAAATAAAAGGAGCCATTTTAGACGACCTCAGGGAACAAGACTGGATTCCACGCTCAATAAGGCAAAAATCTAAAATGGTGAAAAATGCCTACATAGAACTTGAAAAGGAAATTGGGCGTACGCCTTACGACAACGAAGTGGCAGAACACTTGAATTTGAAACCAGCAGAATTCGAAGAGCTTTTAAGCGAGGTTGCACCAACAACCGTAGTCTCATTAAACGAAGTTATTTCCAACAACTATGGTGAATCTTCAGACATAAGCCTTATAGATACCATAGAAGACAAAGATGCGGAAAATCCATTGGATAGGCTCGGTTTTGAAGACACGAAAAAAATTTTGGAAAAGGCTTTGCTTGAATTGCCAGAAAATGAAAGGCAGGTGATAGCTCTTTATCACTACGAAGAATTAACCCTAAAAGAAATTGGAGTTGCAATGAATTTAACGGAATCACGTGTTTCGCAAATTCATTCTAAAGCTATGATAAAATTGAGAGCCAAATTGCTGTTGAAAATATAAAGCCGCTGAGGAGGATTTTTTATGCTGCCGCCAATACAGAGTCAAGATTTGGTACAACGTTCAGACACATTGTCTGAATTGCGTTCACACGAACAGGGAAAAGCATTTGGCGATATTGTAAAGTCCACCAACGAAATGCACCGCCTAGAAGAGTTGAAAAACAACAGCGTTCAAAAAGACGATGGCTCGGAGGCACTGAATCCTGATGGCAGCGGCGGTAATAAGCAAGAGCAGCAGAAAAAAAAGCAACAGGAACAACAACCAGAAACCAATACCCCAGCCGGCCACCCGCTAAAACTAGACGGCGGCGATGTCATAGATTTAATGGCTTAGCGGAAAAATTTCTACCTTATATCCGTGCCCATACCGAACAACCTAATTTATCTCCTATTCGCCCTTTCTGGCATATCCGGTTTAATATACGAAGGCACGTGGGCGCGTTATCTCAAATTGTTTTTGGGACATTCCAGCTATGGGCAAATTTTAACGCTTTGCGTTTATATGGGCGGGCTTGCGCTGGGGAGCTTTATTGCAGGCAAACTTACCGCTCGCATAAAAAAGCCCTTGCTGGCTTATGGCATAACAGAAGCATTCATAGGGCTTGGCGGAATGTTTTACCACCCGCTTTATGTTTTCGCAACCGATTTGTTTTACGACTCCGCTTGGAGCAGAACGCTTGGCACAAGTGGGGCAGAGGCGATTAAAATCGCAATAGCCACATTCTCAACACTCCCTGTTGCAATACTCTTGGGAATGACCTTCCCATTCATCGCGGCAGGTCTTTCCAGACGAGACGGCGATAGCGGAAAAACCAGCTTGCCCCTTCTCTATTTCACAAATAGCCTCGGTGCGTGTTTTGGAATTTTATTCGCCAGTTACATTTTAATCCCAACGCTTGGAAACGCAAACACACTCAGAATAGCAGGCATAATAAATTTCATATTATTTATATTCTTCTGGAAAATATCTAAAAACGAAAATGCAACCAAAGAAACACTCCAAACCCCAAACCCCATACCCCATACTCTAAATCTATGGCTCTTATTTTCCGCCTTAACAGGTTTAAGCTCATTCATATACGAAATTGTTTGGATTCGCTTGCTCTCGCTTTTGATGGGTTCAAGTTCGCATAGTTTTGACCAAATGCTCTCGGCTTTTATTCTTGGGCTTGCTCTTGGCGGGCTTGCTTGCAAAAAACTTTTGGCTAAAGATTTTGAGCCTATGAAACTTCTCGCTTTTTCGCAAATTTTAATGGCTTTTTTTGCGGTATGCACGCTTTATTTTCACGTTCCATTTTTCGCTGCTATGAACGAGGCTCACCAGATTTTCAACCAAACTTCAACGGGTTATATTTTTTGGAGCATTTTCAAATATGCCCTTGCCGTTTTGTGGATGGTTCCAACGAGTTTTTTTGCAGGGATGACCCTTCCGGTTTTAACCTATTCATTGGTGAAAAAAACAGGCTCGGAAAGTTTTGTGGGTAGCGTTTATGGCTGGAACACGATAGGTGCAATTATAGGCTCGGTTGGAACGGGGCTTTTGCTGCTTCCGCTTTTTCAGCTTAAAGGTGCATTGCTAATTGGCGTGTTTATAGATTTGATTTTGGGCTTGATTGTTTTATTCAAGTTCTTTCCAGATTATAGAAAAAATTTTGCTTTTGTGGCAATTTGCATTTTGGCTTTTTTGCCATGCTTATTTATCAATTTCAGTCCAGACAGAATTACAAGCGGAATTTTCCGTTCTTACAGGCTCTTAAATGAAAATGAGAAGATAGATGTTCGCAACGGAAAAACGGCTACCATAAGTTTGCACGAAGGTGAAGGAAATTTTTACGTAAAAACAAATGGCAAGGCAGATGCGAGCTTGGTGAAAAACCGCGACAAACCCATAGAAGGCGATGAATTAACGCAGGCTGCAACGGCGTTTA
>CAZIMU010000253.1:0-2557 GCA_964540355.1 uncultured Fibrobacteraceae bacterium
CTTCTTTTTTAGACGTTTTTATGCGAACCGCAAAAGGAGTTTTTTCAACCACATCACCGAGCACTTCGCCAACCTTAACTCTATCTCCCAATTTGAAAGAACGCATATAAGTTAAAACAAGCCCCGCCACAACGTTTGATATAATCGTGGTTGAGCCGAGTGAGAACAAAATTCCAAGGAATACAGAAACCCCTCTGAACACCGCCGTTTCGGAATCTGGCAAAAGCGGGAATATGAGGATAACCATAAAGGCATAAGCCAAAAATCTCAAAAGATTAAAAGTAGCATGTGCCCAATCGGGATAAAAACCCGGCAGAACCAGCCTCTCCGTGGCTATTTCCTTTGAAACGAATCTCATTATTTTCACAAAGTAATGCGTAACAGCTATAATCACGATTATTTGCAATAACTTCGGAATATAAGCCACAAAACCACTCACAATAGATAAAAACGGGTCTATCAATCCGTGCAGCAAAGCCCAAGCCCAACCTCTTGTGCCAGGGAAAATAAACGCCAAAAGGGTAAGTGAAATGTAAAACGAAATTATGTAACTTGCATACATTACGCAACGTGAAGCGAAAAATCCCATATGCAACAAACGCGCCGAGTTGAGCAATGTGTAGTTGAGAAATTTAATGTCTTTAAGATAGTGCCCGCTTTTATTTGTTATAAATGGGTTTATTATTTTTTTGAAAAGTTTTTGAACCATCAAATAAAACACTACTTGCCCAGCCACCACCACAAGCGTTAATCCTATTCTGCTGGCAATATAAAGCCAGTCAATTTCTTTTAGATAATCTGAAACTTCTGTGAACATGGGGTTAATTTAGAAAATCAATCAAAGGCTACCTCTCCAAAACAATCAAGGCTCTCTTTTGAACGCTGTTTGGTATAACATAAAAATGTGTCTCTGCTATCTTGTACTCCGTTGAGTTCCAGTTATTCAATTCCTCTTTAACCGCCGGACCCTTCATAAAATAAGCCCGCCCGCCTTTTTTCAAACTGTTGCCAAGGCGAGGCAGGGTTTCTGCAATGCTGCCAAATGCGCGGCAAATAACGCCATCAACGGGTTCTTTCATAGATGCGCTTGTAACTTTGTGACCAAAAACGCTTATGCCTTGCAAACCGAGTTTTTTTATAGCCATTTCCAAAAAATTAATCCTATTTGGGCGAGGCTCGCATAAAATTAAATTTATATGAGGATTCACAAGTTTTAGCGGTATGCCGGGGAAACCTGCGCCGGAACCTATATCAAGCATTTTTTCTGGCCATTTTTTCACAAAAGAATTTATTATAATGCAGTCTGCGTAATGCTTTTCCACTATGGTCTCAAAGGCGTTCAAGCGGGTTAAGTCTTGGTCTTTGTTGTTCTCCCTCAGCAAACCGTGAAATAGCCAAAGTTTATCCAAAGTATCTGGCTTCAATTCAATGCCGTGCTTGCGGAGCAAAATATCCAAACTCTGCCGACAAGGTTTCAATCGTTTGTTATTTAAAATCAAGCTCATAAATCATCTTCTGCGCTGCCATCCACCTAAAAGCAAATACGGAATACACCTGAACAAAATCCACACCTTCGCCTAGCAAATCTTTCACCTTCAAACCGTGGTCTATTCCACCGCAAGCGACTATGGAAAAATTAGGAAAATGTTTTTTTGCAAGTAGCGTTTTTTTGAATGTATTTTCGTAAATAACCCGTCCGGAAATTCCTCCGCTTGTGCCTTTTTCATTCAAAGCTGGCAATGAATAAGAGAGCTTTTCGCTTGGGTAGGTGTTTCCCAAAATAATGCCATTCACGCTGTATTGAGCGAGCAAATCCAAAAGCGAAAGCAACTGCTTGTCTGTTAAATCTGGACTTAGTTTTGCATAAACCGCTTTGCGGCAAGGGGCGTTTTTTCTAAAATTTTCAATTTCAAAAAAAATCTCTTTCATAAAACAAGTATCTAAATCCAAACGCTCTTCACCTGTGTTTGGGCAGCTCACATTTACTTCCAAATAATCCGCCGCTTTATACGCTATTGAAAAAGTTTCCAGCAAATCTTGCCGCCTATTTTCTTCTGCTATCCCAGGTGTTTCTGCAACGGAAATCCCAACTGCGAATTTATTTTTGCTCGCCTTGCCAATTTGCTTTTTTACCCTCTCAGATATTTTTTCTACTCCATCGTTGTTCAAGCCCATTGAATTGTGAATAAGTCGGTTGGATTCGTCCAAGCCAACTCTTGGCTTGTGGGTGTTTCCAATTCTGAAATTTCTCGTTGCCGTGCCAACGGTTATTCCTCCAAGCCCAAGATTTGCATAATTGTTTATGCCTTTGCCATTTTTATTTGCGCCTGCGGCTAAAACTATGGGAGAACACAAATTTATAGGTTTGCTGCCATCCGAAAAATTCACAGTCATCTCTTTGCTCGAGAATCTTCCACCCCACAAAGGCGAGAATTTTGCATAAAGCCCAAGGCAAGAATGTCTGAATTCGGCTTGGTTTTTAAAAACAAATCTGATAAAGGCTAATAATTTATCGCCAAAATCAAGATTATAATCGTGGTTTTTAGGAATAATCACA
>CAZIMU010000254.1:0-2535 GCA_964540355.1 uncultured Fibrobacteraceae bacterium
CCAATTAGTAAATAATATGAGACGTTTTATTGAAAAAGTCATAGAAAATATACTGCGGCTTAGCGGCGCAGTCACTACTATCATCATTTTGTTGATGGTAGTTTTTCTGTTTAAAGAAGGTTTTGGGCTTTTCAAAAACCCCGTTATTGAAAGAGGGCACGTTTTATGCGTTAATGCCTCCAATAAAATCGGTTATTTGAATTCCAAAGATATAAAGTCTATATTTGACGGCAAAATAGAGAATTGGAATAAATTGAACGGCGAAAATTTGCCTATAGAGATATTCAGATTCAACGATGTTTTTAGCCGTTATTCAGAAGATGAATTTGGAAATGACTACGAAAAATTACCGGAGAAGTTGGGGGAGGTTATATCTTCAACACCCGGAATAATAGCTTTTATACCAACAAGATATGTGCCTTCTTCTATGCCGCAAGTGAAAGTGCTTGCAGATGAGAAAATTGGAGGTGCAGATTTTTTTGGCGGAACGGAGTGGATTCCAACTTCTGTGCCATCTCCTCAATTTGGTGTGCTGCCTTTGGTGCTTGGAACACTTTTGGTTAGCTTAATTGCAATTTTAATTGCCTTGCCCCTCGGTCTTGGCGTTGCCGTTTATCTCTCTGAACTTGCAAACAATAAAATAAGAAAAATTTTAAAACCAGCTGTGGAATTGCTTGCAGGAATACCATCCGTTGTATATGGGTTTTTCGGTTTGGTGGTTTTGGTTCCTCTTGTGCAAAAAGCTCTCAATTTACCCGTTGGTGAAACCGCATTTACAGGTAGCCTTATTTTAGCGATTATGGCACTCCCAACCATCATCACGGTTGCAGAAGATGCTATGCGTAGCACACCGAGCGCAATGCGTGAGGCAAGTCTCGCTCTGGGTGCAACTCATTGGCAAACCATATATAGGGTGATTATTCCTTATGCTTCGTCTGGAATTTCTGCTGCGGTTATTTTGGGGATTGGCAGGGCAGTTGGCGAAACTATGGCGGTGCTTATGGTAACTGGAAATGCCGCCGTTATTCCAACATCCCTGTTCGCGCCTATTCGCACAATTCCTGCTGCCATTGCCGCCGAGCTGGGCGAAGCACCTTTGGGCGGCGCTCATTATCAGGCGTTGTTTATGCTGGGTTGCATTTTATTCATAATAACACTTGTGATGAGCATTGTGTCGGAAATTGTTTCTAAGCGGCAACCTGGGAAGGGGGTGTAAATGAACAAAAGATTAACTCAAAGCATAGCGTTTTGGATTTTCCGAATTCTTGGGATTTTGGTGGTTGGAATTTTGCTGTGGATTTTAGGATTCATAATTTACAACGGTATTGGAGCGATTAGCTTTGAGTTTCTTTTCTCTGAGCCAAAAGAGGGCATGACCAAGGGCGGTATTTTTCCCGCCATTGTGGGAACCTGTTGCCTTATAGCGGGCAGTATGTTGGTGGCTTTTCCCATTGGGGTTATGTCTGCCATATATTTGAACGAATACACCACAAACGGGAAAATTGCAAAATTCATACGCACAATGACAAATAATTTGGGCGGTGTTCCTTCTGTTATTTTTGGATTATTTGGAATGGCTTTGTTTGTGAATGCAATGAAATGGGGCGATTCCATTATAGCAGGTTCGTTTACGCTTGGGCTTTTGGTGTTGCCTTTGGTTATCCGCACAACAGAAGAGGCACTCAAAATGGTGCCGGATTCATTCCGTACGGGGAGTTATGCTTTGGGCGCAAACAAATTGCAAACAATTAGGCGTGTTGTGTTGCCCACGGCATTTCCGAATATTTTGACGGGTTTAATACTTGCGGTTGGGAGAGTTTCGGGAGAGACTGCGCCAATTTTGTTCACAGTTGCCGCATACTTTTTGCCAAAACTGCCAACTAGCATTTTTGACCAAGTGATGGCACTCCCATACCATCTTTACGTTATATCCACAAGCGGCACGAATTTGGAAGCAACGCGTCCAATGGCGTATGGCACGGCGTTAGTGCTGATCACTTTGGTTTTGTGCATAAATTTGTTGGCGGCATATTTGAGGCGTAGATTTGGGAAGATGTAGAATTTTTCTACCTTACAACCATGCCCAATACACCCAAAACATCTGCGGAAATTCGTGCGTCTTTTATAAAATTTTTTGAAAGCAAAGAGCATCTCTTTGTTCGCTCTTCGCCTGTGGTTCCACAAGACGACCCTACCTTAATGTTCATAAATGCTGGCATGAACCAGTTCAAAGCCTGCTTTTTGGGAGATAATCCAAACAACTATAAAAGGGTGGCAAATTCGCAAAAATGTATTCGCGTTTCGGGCAAGCACAACGATTTAGACGAAGTGGGGCGCGATACCTACCACCACACGTTTTTTGAAATGCTCGGAAACTGGAGCTTTGGGGACTATTATAAAAAAGAAGCAATTGAATGGGCTTGGGAACTTTTGACTGAGGTTTGGAAACTTCCAAAAGAGAGATTGTTTGTAACCGTTTATCAAGACGATGACGAGGCTTGGCAAATTTGGAAGCAAGTGAGCGGACTCCCCGAT
>CAZIMU010000255.1:0-2534 GCA_964540355.1 uncultured Fibrobacteraceae bacterium
TTTCCTCTATTTTTGCGCCTTTTTCATCGTAAAGCGCAATTATGCGCCCACAGATGGCGTCTCCGCATTTATAAATCCGTACTATTGATTTTGCATTTCCGGTTTTATCGTCTATGGTTTTGTAAAAACCTTCCAATTCAAGCGCAAAAACCGTAGTGGATAACGCAAAAAATAGAGCAAGAGCCTTTATTTTCATATAAATTCCTCAAAAAAAAACTATATATAAGATAGAAAAGTTAAAATTAGCCCCTGTACCTTGACAAAAGCCCTTGAAATTGCTAAATTTACGTATCTATGAAAACTCCTGTTATAAATCCAAATGCCGTAGAGCGCAAATGGAAAATTGTTGATGCCGAGGGCAAACCCCTTGGTCGCGTTGCTAGCAAAATAGCCCATTTGCTCATGGGCAAGCACAAAGCCCTTTATGCCCCAAACATAGATGTTGGCGATTTTGTTGTTGTGATTAACGCTGCAAAAGTGGCTTTAACGGGCAAAAAAGCAGAAACAAAGCAATATTTTCACCATACCGGCAATATAGGCGGTGAACGCTGGATATCATTTAAGCAATATTTAAGCCACAAGCCCGAATATCCTCTTGAGCACGCCGTTTGGGGAATGCTTCCACATGGGGCTTTGGGGCATAAAATGTTCAAAAAATTAAAAGTATATGCCGGTGCAGAACACAAAGAAACAGCTAAAAACCTAGAGCCTGTGGCTATCTAAAAGAGGAAAAACGAGGAAATATTATGGCAGCAACAGCAACAGCAAAAACCGCAACAAAAGAAAAAGCAGTGCAGCAAAAAATTTACCGCGGCACAGGAAGGCGCAAAAGCGCAGTGGCAAGCGTTATTCTCAAAGAGGGAACAGGCAAACGCACCATAAATGGCCGCGATTTCAAAGATTATTTCCATTCCGATGTGCAGAACATGGTGGCAAACCTTCCATTCTCCGTTTTGGGCAATGCCGATAAATGGGATGTTATAGTTAATGCCACCGGTGGAGGCATAGCTGGTCAAATGGGAGCAGTTCGTCTTGGGATTGCCAGGGCACTTGTTGAGCAAAGCGCAGAGATTAAACCTGCTCTTAGGCACGCAAATTTGCTAACCCGCGATGCTAGGGTTGTGGAACGCAAAAAATACGGTCGCAAAAAAGCCCGCAAGCACTTCCAGTTCTCCAAGCGTTAAGCGATGTCCAAGCCCAAAAAGTTTGAAATTTTTATTTCATATAGGCGTAAAGGGGGCTACGACATTGCCAAATTGCTTTATGATCGTTTGAGAATAGATGGTTATTCAGTTTTTTTTGATATAGATACTTTAGAAAAGGGGAATTTTGATGATGAACTTGAAAAAAGAGTTTATGATTGCAAAGATTTTTTGCTCGTACTGAGTTCTGGTATTTATGATAGATTTTTTGACCCTGAAAGCGACCCGAAAAGCGATTGGGTTCGCCAAGAAATAGTATGTGCTTTAAAAACAAACAAGAATATTGTTCCACTTACTTTAGACGGTTTTGTTTACCCTAAAAGTTTGCCAGAAGATGTTAAGGATATAACCAAAAAAAATGGCATAGACCTTAACCCCAAGCATTTTGAAGGTGCTTATGCCAATATGAAGCAAAAGTTTTTGATTTCAAAACCGCACTGGGCAAAGAGAAACAAAAAATTATTCATTTCTTTTTTCTCAATAGTTCTTTTGGGGATAGCGGCTTTGATATTCCAGCAAAAAAACTTGCAATTGCAAGCTGCGCAAAGAGATTTGCAAATACAAAAAGAAAAAATAGCTGCGCAATATGCAGATTCAATAAGAATACTTGAGCAACGCGCCGCAGATTCAAAAAAAGACATTCCACCTCCTTTTCCTATTCCGCCTATTATTCCAAAAGAAGATCCGCAAAAAGAAGACCAGCAAAAAAAAGTTCAGCAAAAAAAAACACATCAAAAATCTTCTGGCAGGTCAATTCACTGGAATGCAACCAGCGATATAATAGGGAAGGTTATGTACGAAAAATTGGCATCTACTGGTATTAAAAAAACAAAATGCTCAGATGGTGGCGTGATAATCAAACTCAACAAACCAACCTGCAAAACAGATAATTTGGCAAAAATTATATGCACATATTCCCCCAGACTAACCATCACCGAGTGTAACGATAAACAAATTGCTACTTTGGGAATATCCGAAACCTTCAAAACATCTCCCCAAGCAAACGAAAACGCCGCAAAAGATGAACTGGCCGCCGAATTGCTAGATGTGAACTTTGGCGATTGGGTTTCTGCGATAGGGAAATTTTAATCTTCACCTCTTAAATTCCCGAAACTATTCCAACTTGGACTATAACGGTTTTAGGTTTTTTGGGTTAAAAACAGCATTTTATCTCTTTTTTTTACGTTTCCCTTGCTTTTTTGCCGAAAAATAATATAGATTTATACTTAGTATGGCTTATTGTAACGAAATAACCTTTTGCCGACCTTGCGCCGCAAGGTCTAAAAGTGATTTTTCCACAAGCTGTTTTTGCCCCCCCCCCCCCCCCCCCCC